>JBOHWM010000608.1:0-8389 GCA_050736555.1 Binataceae bacterium (SeqCode) | reverse complement strand
GCGTAACGTTGCGTGATCGTGATTCAACCTCGCAGGAACGGCTGCCAATCGGGCAACTGGCAGCCGCCTTGATAGAACGTATCGGCCAGGATCGCTGAAAAGAAACGACGCGGCCGCGAACACGCCTGGATTAACCGGCGATACGGCTTAATTCAACTTCAGGAGCGGGAGATTTATTCAATGGCTCGGGTTCATCCGGATATCTATTTTTTTGGTGAAGGCGTGGCGGAGGGCCGCGCCGAAATGCGCGATCTGCTGGGCGGCAAGGGTGCCAACCTGGCTGAAATGGCCTCGTTGAAGCTGCCGGTACCGCCAGGCTTCACGATTTCGACCCGCGTCTGCAATTACTTTTACGAACACAAGAGCAAGTATCCGAAGGGTCTTGCCGAAGGCGTTGCCAAAAGCATCAAGCGCGTCGAAAAAGCGCTCGGCCGCAAATTCGGCGACAGCCAAAATCCACTTTTGGTGTCGGTGCGGTCGGGTGCGCGGGTCTCGATGCCCGGCATGATGGATACGGTGCTGAATCTCGGGCTGACCGATGAAACGGTCAAGGGATTGGAAGCGCAGAGCGAAAATCCGCGCTTTGCCTGGGACTCATACCGACGTTTTTGCCAGATGTATGGCGACGTCGTGCTCAAGCTCAAGCCTGAGGATAAGCACGCGCGCGATCCCTTCGAGGACCTGATCGAAAAGAAGAAAGAGGCACGCGGGGTTAAAGAGGATATCGACCTGAACGCCGGTGACCTGAAGGAATTGGCAGGCGAGTTTCGCGAATTGATTCGCCGCCGTATCGGGCGCGACGTACCGCAGGATCCGCAAGAACAGTTGTGGGAGGCGATCGGCGCGGTCTTCGGTTCGTGGAATAATGATCGCGCCGTTGCCTATCGCAAATTCAACAATATCCCCGGCGATTGGGGCACCGCGGTGACAGTGCAGTCGATGGTGTTCGGTAATCTGGGTCCCGATTGCGCCACCGGTGTCGCCTTCACGCGCAATCCTTCAACCGGCGAAAAGGGCATATACGGTGAATTCCTGCCCAACGCGCAGGGCGAAGATGTCGTCGCCGGTATCCGCACGCCACGTCAAATCAGCCTCAAGGCGGGGCGCGAATGGGCGGAGCGCAACGGCATCGACGAACAGCGGCGCGTGGCTCAATTCGGCACCCTGGAGGAAAGCTTCCCCGGCGTTTACAAGAACCTGTTGGCGATTGCGCAGCGGCTGGAGAAGCACTTCCGCGACATGCAGGATATGGAATTCACCGTCGAACGCGAACGCCTGTTCATGCTGCAGACGCGCACGGGCAAACGCACGGCCGAAGCTGCCGTGCGCGCGGCGGTCGAGATGGTCAGCGAGCGGCTGATTGATCGGCGGAGCGCGTTGATGCGAGTCGAGCCGGAACAACTCGACCAATTGCTACATCCACAACTCGATCCGCACGTTGATAAAGAGGTGATTGCGCGCGGCCTGCCGGCTTCTCCGGGCGCGGTTTACGGCGAGGTCGTTTTCTCGGCGGACGAGGCCGTCACGATGCATGAAGCCGGTCACCCGGTAATCCTGGTGCGAATTGAAACCTCGCCCGAGGACATCCACGGCATGCAGGTGGCGCAAGGCATTCTAACCGCGCGCGGCGGTATGACCAGTCATGCGGCGGTGGTCGCGCGCGGGATGGGTAAATGCTGCGTGGCCGGCTGCGGCGCGCTCGCGATAGATACCGCCGGCGGCGCACTCAAAGTCGGCGACCGCGTGATTCACCGGGGCGAGTTCCTGACGCTCGACGGTTCATCGGGTGAAGTTATCGCCGGACGCGTGGCCACCATCGAGCCGGAAATGTCAGAGCATTTCCGCCAATTCCTCAAATGGGCCGACCAGGAACGCCGGCTCGGCGTGCGCGCCAACGCCGACACTCCGCGCGATGCCGAAGTCGCCCGCGAATTCGGCGCCGAGGGCATCGGCCTCTGCCGCACCGAGCATATGTTTTTCGCGCCCGAACGGATCGAGGCGGTGCGTGAGATGATCATGGCGGAGGACGCGGAGCAGCGCTCGCGGGCGCTCGACAAGATCGTCCCGATGCAGCGCGAGGACTTCGTTGGGATTTTGCGCGAGATGGCCGGCAAGCCGGTGACGATCCGGCTGCTCGATCCGCCTTTGCATGAATTCCTGCCCAAGGAAGACGAGGAAATCAGCAGGCTTGCGGAAAATATCGGCGTCGATCCCGCGCGCTTGCGCCAGGTGCGCGACAGTTTGCAAGAGTTCAACCCGATGCTGGGTCATCGCGGCTCCCGCCTCGGCATCAGCCATCCGGAAATTTACAAGGCGCAGGCACGCGCGATCTTCGAGGCGGTCGTGGAGCTGCGCCGCGAGAGGGTAAAGGTCACTCCGGAAATCATGCTGCCGCTAATCGGCGAACGGCGTGAATTCGAGCTGCTGGCCGCCGATATCCGCGAAGTCGCCAAGGACGTCGCGTCGCACGGCGGTGGCCGGCTCAATTTCACCATCGGCACGATGATCGAAGTGCCGCGCGCCTGTATCGAGGCGGGCGAGATTGCCGCGGTGGCGGACTTCTTCTCTTTCGGCACCAACGATCTGACCCAGATGACCTATGGCTTGTCACGCGACGATTCGGTCAAGTTTCTGCGCGTGTACCTGGACCGCGGGGTTTACAAAAAGGATCCGTTCCAGCAGCTCGATATCGAAGGCGTGGGCGGCCTGATGAAGATCGCGATCGAACGCGGACGCAAGGTTAATAAGAAGCTCAAGCTCGGCATTTGCGGCGAGCATGGCGGCGACCCCGAAAGCGTGAAGTTCTGCCACAAGCTCGGACTCGACTACGTGTCCTGCTCTCCGTTCAGATTGCCGATTGCGCGGCTGGCGGCGGCACAGGCGGCGTTGAGCGAACGCAAGCCCAAGCGTGATTCCAAGGACGTTCAGGCACAGGCGCGTTTATCTGGCAAATAGGCGCCGCTCTCAACCCAGAAAGTCGTCGACAATGACGGCGGGCACTTCAAGCGAATGCACCTGGTTGTTACGCATGATGCGCAGATGAATCGATTCTCCGGGCCGATGGCTATTGATCGCATCGTACAGAGCTTTGCGCTCGTGGATATCGTTGCCGTCGGCGCTTAGTACCAAATCACCCTGCTTGAGCCCAGCCTTCTCACCCGGACTTCCCGGCATCACGCCCGCGATAACCACGTGATCGCGCAGTGTGTAGGACAATACGCCGAGCCATAGCCGCGGCGGTGTGCTGACGCGATGGCCATGGCGCACCAATTCGTCGCGCCCCGACAGAAAGCATTCGCCCGGAATCCCGAGAATCGGGCGCACCAGGTCCGCGAAATTCAGATAGGACACGCCAATCAACTGCCCCTTGGAATTGCAGATAGGGCCGCCGCTCAGCCCGATATTGAAGGCCGAAGCGGTCACGCACACACAGCGTTCGAGCACGAATTCCCACGCCGCGTCGAACGGCCCAAGATAGGTGATGATTCCCGTGTCGGCGCATCGCTTCTCCGCCCCCAGGCTCGAGACGATGAAAATCTCCTGACCCAGCGTGCATTGACTTGACGGCGTCACTTCAAGACACGGATGCGCATTGCCCTCGATGCGCAGCAGGCCGAGACTGGTGGTGAAATCGCGCGCGACGATGCGCGCGGGGCTTTGCTCGCCGTTGGAGAGCGTGACCATCACGTTCTCCGCGCCCATGATCATGTAATTGACCGTGACGATTAGGCCGTCGCGGCTGACCAGCGTGCCAGTGCCGCGCCGGTCGGTGCCCAACCCGATTCCGACGGAGGGATGGGTCTGCGGCACCTGGCAATGCAGTCCGACCGTCGCCCGCGCGACCTTTTCAAGCACCGGTACGCTCGCGTTCACCGCCGACGCTCCAAAGAAACACCGGTTTGATGGCCGGCAATCATATACCTGTCAACTTCTCACCCGGTTCACACTCAACCAATAATCCGGTCCTTTGCGCGAGTCGCCTCACAGGATTCACGCGCCAATGGCGGGAGTATCAGATTGGCGGTGCTGATTCCAACGCATATCTTTCACTGGCTTCCGGTGCAAATCGGATTTTTGGTTATTATATCAGCCTGGGGATTAAGGCATGGCCTGTGCCGCGGTCGGTGGCGCGCACACACTTGACTTTTTCCGCCGTCCAAGTCTACGCAGCAATTGACAGGCTCTGACGATTTCTAATTCAGTAAGGCGGTGCTCATCGATGGCTTATGACCTCATGATTAAACACGGAACCATCGTCGACGGCAGCGGGGCGCCGGCTTATCACGCCGATATTGCTATCGCCGAAGGACGGATCGCCGCGATTGGCTCGCTGACGGATGGCGCCGCGCGTGTGATCGACGCTTCCGATCTTATTGTCAGCCCCGGTTTCATTGATCCTCATACCCATTACGACGCGCAGATTTGCTGGGATCCGCTCATTAGCTGTTCGTCGTGGCATGGCGTGACCACCGTGATGATGGGAAACTGCGGCGTCGGCCTCGCGCCGTGTAAACCGGCGGCGCGCGACGTCGCCACATGGAACCTGGTGCATGTCGAGGCGATTCCCTACGAGGTCCTCAACGAGGGCCTGAGTTGGGATTGGGAGAGTTTCCCGGATTATCTGAACGCGGCCGAGCGGCGCGGCGTCGGTATCAATGTCGGCTTTCTCGCGGCGCTTTCGCCCTTTCGGCATTGGGTAATGGGCGAGGATGCGATGGAGCGCGCCGCCACTGCGGAGGAGACCGCGCGGATTCGCGGGTTGTTGTCCGAGTCGATGGCGGCCGGCGCGTTTGGCTTCTCGCTCACCGTGATGCCGCAGCATTTGGGTTATCGGGGACGGCCGCTGGCGTGCCGCCTCGCGAGCCATGACGAATTGCGGGCTTACGCCAGTGTGCTGAAGGACGCGGGGCATGGCGCCATCGAGATCGCGTTAACGCGCCAGCCCAGTACCGTCAGTGATCGCGAGTACGCACTGCTCGAGTTGCTGTTGGAAAGTGGACGTCCGGTGACCTGGCTTAACTTGCGCGATCGCGGCGACGCGCCCGAAGCCTGGCGCGAAACGCTCGTGCGCGTGGCGGCGCTGCTGGCGCGCGGCGCGGTGCCACAGGTCGCGGTAAGGCCGCTGGTGGTCGAGTTTCATCTGCGCAACCCGTTCATCTTCGCCAGCATGGATTCGATGAAGGCGGTCTTTGGCGAGCAGCCGCTGGAAGCGCAAAAAACAGTCTACGCCGATGCGGATTTCCGCCGGCGTTTTGAACAAGAACTGGCGCGTCGCACCGTGTTTCATGATTTCTGGGAGCGGGTGCAGGTTAAAGAGGCGGAAAGCGCCGCGCTCAAGGCTTTGCAATGGCGCAGCGTCGCCGCGATCGCACGCGAACGCGGGCGGAGTCCGCTCGACACATTCTTCGAACTCGCGCTCGAAGACGATCTGATGTTGGTTTACATGATACCTTTGCTCGATATCGACGAACGGCGCGTGGCGCAGAAGTTCAGCGACTCGCGCACCATGATAGGCATCTCGGATGGCGGCGCGCATGTCGATATGCTCTGTAATGCCGGCTACCCGACTTACCTGCTCGGCACCTTCGTGCGCGAACGGCAGGCGCTTACGCTGGAATACGCGATCAAGCGAATCACGGCGGAGCCCGCGGCCTTCTTCGGCCTTCGCGATCGAGGCTTGCTGAAGCCTGGAATGGCGGCGGATATCACGATTTTTGACTTGAACACGGTGGGTTCGGCCGAACGTCCCGAGTCGCGCGAGGATTTGCCCGGTGGTGGCCGCCGGCTCGTCAGTGAAGCTTCCGGCATCGAATATACAATTGTAAACGGACAATTGCTCTACAAGAATCGACGACATTCCGGCATCCTGCCGGGGCGAGTGTTGCGCTCGACGCCGACGCCCACGGCATAGGACAGCCGTTAGGGGAGATTAGCTATGGCATCAAAAGTTGTTTCGGCCGATTCGCACATGACCGAACCCGCTGATTTGTGGCTCGAAAGACTGGACCGTAAATATCGTGATAACGCTCCGCGCGTGGTGAAGAATGACAAGCCCACAGGTCCCGCGTATCTCTTCATCGGACCAGGAATTCATCCGCTGGCCGTCGCGGCGGCGTTTGCGGCCGGAAAAGGCGGCGACGAGCTGCGCGAACATATGAAACACGGCTATGAAGCCGCGCGGCCCAGTGGATGGGATCCCGTCGAACGGCTGAAGGATCAGGATATCGACGGGGTCGCGTCGGAAGTTCTCTATTCCACCCTCGGCATCGCACTCTTCAATATGAAGGATGTCGAATTGCAGCTCGCATGTTTGCGCGCGTACAACGATTGGCTCGCGGAATTCTGCAGGCATGCGCCAAAACGGCTGATCGGAATCGGATTATATTCGCTGGCCGCGTTGCCTGACGTTTCCGAAATCGAGCGCTGCGCCAAACTCGGATTGCGCGGCATCCTGATTCTCGCCTCCGAAACCGGCGAAGTTCCCTACAGCGACGCGCGTTTCGACCCGCTGTGGGCATCCGCATCCGCCAATGGCTTGCCGGTCTCGTTGCACAAGCCGCTCATTTCCGGGATGCCGATGACGGCGGCGATACCGACTCCGGCCGACATGCAGATTCACGTTATTCACGTGGTGGAGCAATGCATTACGCGCTTGGTCTACGGCGGCGTCTTTGAGCGCTATCCGCAACTCAGAATTGTTTCGGCGGAAAACGACGTCGGCTGGGTGCCTAACTGGGTGCATCGGCTGGACCACGTTTTTTCGAAGGTCGCGCGCGCCAAACAGTTGCCGCTCAAGCCCAGTGAGTATGTCCGGCGCAACGTGTGGGCGACCTTTCAGGATGATCCGCTCGGGCCAGCGACCTATCAGTTCTTCGGCGAAGACAATTACATGTGGGCCTCGGATTTTCCTCACGCCGACTCAACCTTCCCCCACTCGCTCAAGGTAATCGAGGAGAACTTCGCGGGTGTGCCCGAGCGCGTCACGCGCAAGATCGTATTCGAGACCGCCAATCGGCTCTACAGTATGGGTGTCGGCTAAGTTCTCGGCGGTTTAATAACCGCGCTAGCCCGGCGCGGGCTTGAGTTAAGCGGCCGGCGAGCCGCATATGGCCGTCCAGCCGGAGGTGTACTCAGTATGTTTATCATGCGTTTTACCGAACGGGCCTACACCGCCTATAGCGAAGAAGACGTGCGCGGCAGTTTTCGCAGCTCAGTGCGTCTGACCTTCCCGAATAGTCACTTCGATCCTAAATTAGGCGCAGACCTTTACAATGAGTATCTCGACGAATACGCATTTTCCGAAGAGTGCGGTTTCGATGGCCTGATGCTCAATGAGCATCATAACACGCCCACCTGTATGGGTGCCGCGATGAACCTCGAAGCGGCGATCCTGGCGCGTATCACCAAAAAACCCAAGATAGTGCTCCTGGGTAATCCGCTGCCAATTTTCGAGAACCCAATTCGCGTCGCCGAGGAGCTGGCCGAGATCGACATGATTTCGCGTGGACGCCTGGTCTCCGGCTTCGTGCGCGGCACCGGAATCGAAAGCTGGGCGACTAATACCAATCCGGTGCATAACCGAGCGCGCTTTGAAGAGGCCCACGACCTTGTGATCAAAACGTGGACCACGCCCGGGCCCTTCCGATGGGAAGGCAAGCATTATCAGTTTCGCGTGGTGAATCCATTCGAACGCCCATACCAGCAACCACATCCGCCGATCTGGATACCCGGCGTCGGCAGCCCTGAGACGCTCGAATGGTCGGCGCGCCATCACTATCCCTACATCTATCTCGAAACCGATCCGCAAGTGACGATCCAGATGACCGAGTTGTATGGCAAAGCGGCCAGTGAGGTCGGCTACCAACCCGGCCCGCAGAATTTCGGTTATTTGTGGCGTATCCATGTGCAGGACACCGACGAAAAGGCCTTTGAAGTCGGCAAGGGCTTTCTGCTCGGTAATGCCGGAGTCGGGCGCGTGCCGCTGCCAGGCGACTTCATGGCACCGCCGGGATATAACTCGCGCGAGGCATCCAAACGTATCCTGGAACAATATAAACATTCACTTCGGCCGGACGCACTCTATGGTGGCGTCGATGCCGCCGGATGGGACGCCGTGGTCGAAAGCAATCGCGTGGTGGTGGGCAAGCCAGAGACGGTGATCAAGAAAATTCGGCAGGGTCTTGAGATACTCCGGCCGGGGATTCTAGGCATGTGGACCAACGACGGCAATATCAGCCACAAGGACACCATGCGGTGCCTGGAATTGATGAGGCAGGAAGTCATACCGGCGGTGCGCGAGATGGGTCATGAACTCGGCCTGCCAGGCCCCTTCGAGCAAACGCCGTAAACTGCAAATCGTGAACGGTATCCGCTAAAGGAGCCTCTGCAC
>JBOHWM010000607.1:0-3820 GCA_050736555.1 Binataceae bacterium (SeqCode) | reverse complement strand
ATTTCACTCTCCCTGATCTGGATGGACGACCGCATTCACTCGCCGATTATCGGGGTCGGAAGGTTCTGCTGATATCGTGGGCCTCATGGTGAGGATGCCGGTTTGACCTGCCCGTGTGGCAGGCGATTTACGACGAGCTGAAAAGTCACAACTTCACGATTGTCTCAGTGGCATTCGATACTGGGGGCAAAGCCGCGGTCGAGAGTTGGATTCGTCCGGCCGAGCCAATCCAGATTCCACCCGAATTGCGGGACATCATGGGATGGAGCGTGGAACTATGCACCCGCGCCGCGGCACCTAGTTATCCGTGCCTGATCGACGAACGCCACATGGTGGCGGAACTCTACAATATGACCAACGTGCCGATGGCGGCGTGGATCGATGAAGCTGGCCAAATCGTGCGTCCGGCCGAGCCCGCGGGTGCAACCGACGGCTTTCGCAAAATGGACCGCGCGACTTTCAAGATGAACCCAACAACAGCCGCGGCTGGGCAAGCCGCGCGCACGAGCTACGTCGACGCGCTCCGCGACTGGGTTCAAAAGGGAGATGCCAGCCAATTCGCGCCGCCGCTGGACGAGCGGCGCCAACGCGCTCACGGACCATCGCGCGAGGAGGCGCTGGCAACGGCCCATTTCCGTCTTGGCCAGTATCTGCTCTCCGCGGGGCATAAAGCGGACGCGCAAACCTATTTCAACACCGCCCGGCAGCTCTGTCCGGAAAGCTGGCATTTCGTGCGCCAGGCACTCGAAATGGAAGCGGTGGGAAAAGCGTCGGGGCCGGACTTCTTTGCGGCCGTGGACGCGCTGGGCGAGCGGCCCTATTATCGGCCGCTCGAACTGTCCCGCCGTTTCTGAGCCAGCCTGGGTTCAACGAGGATTTATGCAAGTGTCATTGGCTGGCGGATTCCAGCGACTCCATGATGAGGTCATGGATTTTCGGGCGAAAATCACGGATCGCCTGATTGTCGCGGCGGGGATGCACGCGGTTAGTGAGCAGTGACACCGCGATTTCCTTGTCCGGCTCGATCCAGATCGAAGTACCGGTAAAGCCCAGATGTCCGACCGCATTGGTTGAAAAATGCCGCCCGGAACTGGAGTAGTCCGGTGACGGCGTGTCCCATCCCAGCGCCCACGTCGAGTCCCGCAACGTGCCGCGCTTCCAGAACTCGCGCACCACTTTCTGCGGTATAAAATCGGAACGTCCCGTATAACAGCGGATCAGTTCATGCGCGATACGGTCCACCTCTTTTACCGGCGCGAACAGCCCCGCATGACCAGCCACCCCGCCCATCGCGAAAGCATTCTCGTCGTCGACCTCACCGACCAGCAGGCGCTTGCGCAACGCGCATACGGAGGTCGGCGCGAACATCTCCGGCACCGGTTCGAGCCGCCGCGTGCGCACCAGTGAAATGTCGATGAAGTCCGTCGCACGCAAACCCAGCGGGCGAAAAACTTTGTCGCGGCAAAAGCGGTTCAAGGCGGCGCCGGCGATTTGCTCAGCGGTCTCGCCCAGCAGCATGAAGTTGAGATCGGAGTAATTGGCGCGCGTGCCGGGTTGGAATTCGGGCTTCTCGCGATGGATTTCCTCATAGACGAAATCCTTGGCGCCACGGCTGGCCATGAAGTTGACCTTGCCGCTCTTTTCGACTTCCGCAATGCGCTGGAAGAAGGGACGCCACGCGATCAATCCCGAACTGTGGGAAAGTAACTGGCGGAAGGTGACGTAGCCTTTGCCATGCACACCAAAGTTATGAAAGAAGCGGGTCACGCGCTCGTCGAGGCGCAGCTTGCCCGCGCCCACCAGGATCATCAGCGCCATCGTGGTGGCGAGCGGCTTGGTCAGAGACGAGAGATCGAAAACCGTCTCCAGCCGCATCGGCGAGCGCTCCGGGACCAACGCGCGATTGCCGAAGGCGCCTTCATAAGCGATCGCCTCGCCCTTGCGCACGACCAGGGTGGCCCCCGGAATCGCGCCGTTTTCCACCGCCTCGGCAAAAGCCTGTTCGACTTCACGCCATCCCAAGGCCTGACTCCTCCATCCCCATTCCGCTTAGATTGCTTCGCTCCACGCTTGTGCTCGGTTCATTGAAATGCGCACGTCGCAGACGCCTTAGCTTGGCTTCACTTCGTTCCGCCTGGTGTTCGTTAGCGTCACGGCGGAATCTAAGAAGATCAATTTGCGGCGCGCACCGTCAAGCCGGACGCGCACGCCCAATGGCAAAGCGAAGTTTTCGGTACCGTGGCCGGCCTCGATACCGAACAGCACCGGACAGGGCAAATCTCGCGTCTGGCCAATAACAAAGTCCCTGATAAGCTCACGTTCACCGTCACTGGAAGAGGACGGCCGGATTGCGCCAAACACCAACCCGGCGATCCGATGCAGGATTCCCGCCTGCCGAAGTTGCACCAGCATGCGGTCGATTCTATACGCTTTTTCTCCGGTATCCTCCAAAAACAGGATGCGGCGGTCGAATTTGGGGCAAAAAGGCGTCGCCAGCATCGCGACAATGACCGATAAGCATCCGCCGATCAGTTCGCCTTCCGTAACACCCGGATGCAGCGTCTCCCGCGCCTTAAGCTCGAATCCGCATGTCTCGCCGTTCAGCAGCCGTTTCAGATGTTCGGACGCGCGCGCCGAGAGGCCCTTGGAAAAGTCCATCGCGACCATCGGCCCGTGAAAACACACGAGACCACCAAGCTCGACCATCGCGTTGAGAATAAAAGTGGCATCGGAAAAGCCAAGGAAGACTTTCGGCGTAAGTCTCAGAGCGGAAAAATCCAGTAGCGGCAGGAGCCGTCCACATCCGTAACCGCCGCGCGCACCGAACACCGCGTGGATTTCGGGATTGCGAAAAAACGCCATCAGTTCCGCCGCGCGCACCGAATCGGCACCAGCCAGCACGCCGTCGCGATCCAGCGCGTGCGGCGAAACCTTGACCCGATAGCCCATCGCGGTCAGGGCCTTGACGCCACGATCGAGATAGTCGCGCTCGATCGCGGCGGCGGGGGCCACTACCCCAATCGTGTCACCGGGATACAACGCCGGCGGCTTAATCATGCTCACGCTCATCTTCGACTTCGCGAACAAACAATAACAGGGCGACTTGGCTAAAGCTTTAAGAAATTGAAATCGCCTGCTTCCGCCCGTCAAGAATCCGTTCAACCAGCGCATCGATGCGCATGCTGACGCCGTCGCCGCGCAGGGCATCGCGAATCATGCCGCGGGCGCGGATGAAATGGATGTCCTCCGGAAGCACGACCGCGGCCGCAACTTTCTCAGCGTGTGCTGCCTGAACGGCTAGATCCATATGGAGGTGATCGGATTGGTCGAACGGCGGAATGGTCCCGGCGAGAAGCTTATCGAAATCCCTCGCGCCCCATTGTCCGCGTGATTGGAGCGGCGCCACATGCCTGCGCAACGCATCGCTATTAAGGAACGCGACGAGATAGCGCGCCTCGTGATGATCGGCAATACCAGACCAATAGAGCTTGTGATCAATCGTGGAAGTCCGATCCAGCAGGGCCGCCGCGGCAGCAATGGTACCTGATTTCGTATAAATTACGCGCAAAGCGGGCGCCGGCATCTGTAGCATCAGAGCATGGAATTTGTCCAGCCGCTCCAACAGGGTCAATTTGGCTTTGCTGTGGCGATTCCAGAGTTTTTCGCCTTGGCGGAGCCATTCCGCAAGGCCGTTGTAGCCCGAGTCACGCGCCGAAGCCGAATCAAGCAAGCGTGCGGACTTCGTCGACCATGGGATCACCGCCTCGGCTGGTTTCAACAGCCGAAATGGCGCAATGGACTCGCCCAGATAGAGTGGCTT
>JBOHWM010000606.1:0-6141 GCA_050736555.1 Binataceae bacterium (SeqCode) | reverse complement strand
CTTTCGCTCGGACGCGGATGCTCATCGTCGGCGCGCATGCGGTCGGCCCCATGCCGGAGTTTCATACCGACACGCTCCAGTTTGCTGGCGACCTGGTCCTGGCAGTCGGCGGCCTGTTGGCGCGCCTCGCTTGCCCAGCGCTCCCATTCCTGCCAATGGCGGCTCCATTTGTCCCATTTTGTAGTGGGAGAGCGGTCGCGGGCCTCCCAGCGTTCCCATCGGCGCGACCATTTGTCACGCTTGTGCCACCGTGCCATCCGCTTGCATCGGCGATGCTGCACAAGTGCGAATATGATGATGGCTAATATGAGCAAGTGAATCATTTTGGATACAGCCAGCCGCCACTCGATTCAGGCATCCTGCCGTGAGGCCGCGTTAAAAACCTATTGCGAGCAATTATGAGCAACCCCGATGCCAGCGGGATTTGCGACGGATTTTAGCAGGAAATCCCGCATCTTTGATCCGGCGAATGCTCGCGGGCACCGCATGGCGCAGTCAGCGTCATGCAGGGCGATCACTGCATTTTGACTACGACTGTGCCAATCAATCTGACAATGGAAAATCATCGCGCGAAGCTGCCACGGGACTTTTACGCCCAGCCGGTACTGACCGTCGCGCGCGAATGTATCGGCAAAGTCCTCGTACGTCGCACCGCCGAAGGAGAAACTGCGGGCCGTATCGTGGAAGCCGAAGCTTATCGCGGGCCACTGGATCTCGCCGCCCATAGTGCTCATGGTTTGACGCGTCGCACTGCGGCGATGTTTGGACCGCCGGGCCACGCCTACATCTTTCGTCTTTACGGCAGCAGCTGGGCGATGAACCTGGTGGCAGGTGCCGAAGGTGAGCCGCATGCCGTTCTAATCCGTGCAATCGAACCGGTGCGTGGACTGGCGCTGATGGAATCCCGGCGCAACAAGTCCGCGGCCGCGCTGGCATTGACTAACGGCCCAGGAAAATTAACCGCCGCAATGGGAATAACCGGCGACGATTACGGGCGCGACCTCTGCGGCGATGAACTGTTCATCGAAATTGGTGAACGCCCAGTCCGCGCGATTGGACGCTCAGCCCGAATCAACGTTGACTACGCTGGGCGATGGGCGGACAAGCCATGGCGGTTTTATGAACGCGGCAATCGCTACGTTTCGGTTCGTCCGCGTGATTGACAACCCATCGATTCGCTTCACGCACCGGCCTGGGCTGGACCGCTGACGAAGGGTAAGCGTTTGGCAAGGCGCGCGCACCATAGCCGGAACTGATCGAGGTAGAGGTAAATTATAGGAGTGGTGTAAAGCGTCAGCGCCTGGCTCACCAGCAGACCGCCGACGATCGCGATTCCCAGCGGACGGCGCAACTCCGAGCCCATCCCCCTATCGAGAGCGAGCGGCAAGCCGCCCAATATCGCCGCCATCGTGGTCATCATGATTGGACGAAAGCGCATCAGGCACGCCTGATAGATCGCATCGAGCGAGCTTTTGCCGTCGGTCCGCTCGGCCTCGAGCGCGAAATCAACCATCATGATGGCATTCTTCTTAACGATGCCGATCAGCAGGATTATGCCGATCAATGCGATTACAGTCAGCGAATGGCCGCATAGCAGCAGGGCCAGCAGCGCGCCCACACCGGCGGAAGGCAGGGTCGACAAGATCGTGACCGGATGGATATAGCTCTCGTAGAGGATGCCCAGGACAATATAAACGGCCAGCAACGCCGCCGTTATCAGCATCGGCTCGTTGGCGAGCGAAGCTTGGAAGGCTTGGGCGGTGCCTTGAAAACTGCCGTGGATATCACCGGGCAGGCCTATCTTGAGCTCGGCGGCATTGATGACGTTGACGGCGTCACCGAGGGCGACTCCGGGCGCCAGGTTGAAGGACATCGTGATGGCCGGGAATTGCCCCTGATGGTTCACCGCCAATGGCGTGGTCGAAGCGCCGAAGTGGGCGACCGCGCTCAGCGGCACCATCCCGCCGTTACTCGCATGCACATAGATTTGTCTGAGCGTATCGGGACGTTGCCAGAATTGTGGCGCGACCTCCATCACCACGAAATACTGGTTGAGCGGCGTGTACATAGTCGATACTTCGCGCTGGCCGAAAGCGTCGTACAGCGTGTTGTCGAGCAATTGCGTGGAGATGCCCAGGCGCGATGCGGTCTTGTGATCAATCACCACATCGGCGCCCAGCCCGTGGTTTTCCTGGTCGCTATTGACGTCTTTCAGTCCCGGCAATTTGCGCATCGCCGCTAACATTTTTGGCGCCCATTGATTAAGCTCGTCCACATCCTGGCCTTCCAGTGTGTACTGATATTCGGCGGCGCTTGAGCGTGCGCCGACGCGAATATCCTGCGATGCCTGTAAGTAGAGCGTCGCGCCGGCCACATGCGCGGTTTTTTTGCGCAAACGTGCGATCACCTGGTCGGCGGTGATTTTGCGCTCCGATAGGGGTTCGAGGGTGATGTACATACGCGCGGTATTGGTCGCGCCGGCGGTGCTGCCGGTAAAGGCGATGACATGCTCGACCGCCGGGTCATGGCGGGCGATCTTGACGAAATCCTCCAGCTTGTCGCGAATCTGTTGAAACGAAGTATCCTGATCCGCCATCACCTGGCCCATCAGGCGCCCATTGTCCTGTTGCGGGAAAAAACCTTTGGGAATTATCACGAACAGATAAACGTTCAGGCCGATCGTCGCGAACACCACTGCCAGAGTGAGTCGGGGGTGATGCAGCACCCAGGACAGGCTGCGGCGGTACTGCTCGAGCATCCAATTGAACACTGCCTCACTGGCGCGATAGATGGCGCCATGCGGCAGTTCGTGGGCCGGCCGCAAAATCCGCGCACACATCATCGGCGTGGTGGTCAGCGAAATGATCAACGAAACCGCGATCGCGGCTGACAGGGTGATCGCGAATTCGCGGAACAGCCTGCCGACAATTCCGCCCATCAGCAGAATCGGGACGAACACCGCAATCAGCGAGAGGCTCATCGCAATCACGGTGAAACCGATGCCGCGCGCGCCGATCAGCGCCGCTTTGAACGGCGAATATCCCTGTTCGAGGTAGCGCGAGATGTTCTCGACCACCACGATGGCGTCGTCGACCACGAAGCCGGTCGAGATGGTCAGCGCCATCAGCGACAAGTTGTCCAGGCTGAAGCCAAACAGGTACATGACGCCGAAGGTGCCCAGCAGAGAGAGCGGCACCGCGATGCCGGGAATCGCCGTCACGCGGGCGCTGCGGAGGAAAAGGAACACCACGAGGATGACCAGGATGATCGAACACAAGAGCGTGAATTCAACATCACGCACTGAGGAACGAATAGTAACGGTCTCGTCGAGCACCACCGTCATCTTGATGGCCGGAGAGATCGATGCCTTCAATTGCGGCAGCGCGGCGCGGACGCGGTCGACGGTCTCGATGACATTGGCCCCGGGCTGCCTGAAAACAATCAGCATCACCGCGGACTTGCCGTCGACCAGGCCGGCGTTGCGCACGTCCTGCACCGAATCGAACACGTGGGCGACGTCCGACAGCTTGACGCCCGCGCCGTTCTGATAATGGATGATGAGCGGTTGATACTGTTTGGCCTTGAGCAGTTGATCGGTGGTCGCCAGCGTCCAGGTGGTAGTGCCGTCGGCCAACTCGCCCTTTGGAATATTGGCGTTGGCGGCGCTGAGCGCGTTGCGGACATCTTCGAGACCGAGGCCGTAACCACTGAGTTGCTCCGGGTTGATATCCACACGCACGGCGGGCAGCGCGCCACCGCCGACGATCACTTCGCCCACGCCCTCGATCTGCGAGAGCTTCTGCGAAAGGATCGAATCGGCCGCGTCATACATCTGGCCTCGCGTCATGCTATTGGAGCTCAACGCCAGGATCATGATCGGCGCGTCGGCCGGATTGACTTTCCTCCAGACCGGCAAGCTGGGGAGATTACTTGGCAGATTGCTTAGCGACGCGTTGATTGCGGCCTGCACGTCCCGCGCCGCCGCATCGATGTTGCGGTTCAAGTCGAATTGCAGCGAAATGACGGTCTCACCCAGCGCGCTGCTCGAGGTCATTTCAGTCAGGCTGGCGATATGGCCCAACTGCTTTTCCAGCGGAGTCGCCACCGACGAGGCCATGGTTTGCGGGCTCGCTCCGGGCAATGACGCTTGCACCACGATGGTCGGAAAATCCACCTGGGGCAAAGGGGCAACCGGCAGCAGACGGAAAGCGGCCACTCCCGCAAGCGCGATTGCAATCGTCAACAGCGTGGTTGCGACCGGCCGCCGGATGAAGATCTCGGAGATATTCACGATGCGCGTGCGACGACCGCTTCGGGATAGTCTCTCTTGGTCCTTCCGCTCTTGCCGCTGACGCGCGCCGCAAGCCGGTCGAACGCGAGAAACACCACTGGCGTCGTATAGAGCGTCAGTATCTGGCTCAGAAGCAGCCCGCCTACAATCGCTACGCCAAGCGGACGCCGCAATTCGGAACCGGTGCCGGTGCCCAGCGCCAGCGGCAAGCCGCCGAGCAGCGCCGCCATGGTTGTCATCATGATCGGCCGGAAGCGCAGCAGGCAGGCTTGATAGATCGCGTCGAGCGCGGATTTGCCCTCCTTGCGTTGTGCTTCGAGCGCAAAGTCGATCATCATGATGGCGTTTTTCGTGACGATGCCGATCAGCAGGATGATGCCGATGAGCGCGATCACGTTCAGATCAAGGTGACATATGAGCAACGCGAGAATCGCGCCTACGCCGGCCGACGGCAGCGTGGACAATATCGTGATCGGATGGATGTAGCTCTCGTAGAGCACGCCCAAGACGATGTAGACAGTGATCAGCGCCGCCAGAATCAGTAGCGGCTCGCTTGATAACGACGCCTCGAAAGCGGCGGCAGTGCCCTGAAACGCCGCCTGGATGCTTCTGGGCACGCCGATGTCCACTCCGGCATTTCTAATCGCGCTCACCGCCTGCCCGAGTGAATAACCGGGCGCCAGGTTGAAGGAGATTGTGACGGCGGGGAACTGGCCTTCATGGTTGACGAGCAGCGGTGTCGTGGTGGTTTCGTAATGGGTGAAAGCGCTTAACGGCACTTCCGCTCCGCTCGAGGACGGAATGTAAATGCTGTTGAGGTCAATCGGCCTTTGCTGAAAGCGCGGATCGACCTCAAGCACCACATGGTACTGATTGAGCTGGGTGAAAATGGTCGAGACCTGGCGCTGGCCGTAAGCGTCGTAAAGCGTGTCGTCGATCATTTGTGGCGTGATGCCAAAACGCGCGGCGGTGTTGCGATCGATCACGAGCTTGGCTTCGAGACCGTCGTTCTGCTGGTCGCTGGCGATATCCCGCAGTTGCGGCAGGGTTGCGAGCTTGTTGACCAGTTTTTGCGTCCAGGTCTTGAGCTCGGCCGCGTTCGCATCTTCGAGACTGTACTGATACTGCGTGCGGCTCACGCGGTCTTCCATCGTCAGGTCCTGTACCGGCTGCATATAGAGCGTAATGCCCTGGACCTTGGCGAGTTGCGGTTCGAGCCGGTTGATCACCTGCTCGACACTGACATGGCGCTGGTCAAGCGGTTTCAAGTTGATGAGAAACCGGCCGCTATTGATGGTGGTATTGGTGCCGTCGATACCTACAAACGATGAGAGGCTGGCGACCGCCGGATCTTTCAAGATAATGCCGGCAAGCGCCTGTTGCTGGCGCGCCATCTGGTCGAACGACACCGTCTGCGCCGATTCCGAGACCGCCTGAATGACTCCGGTATCCTGCACCGGGAAAAAGCCTTTGGGCGCGATGATGTAGAAAAAAATGGTCAGGACCAGCGTTCCTATGGCAACCAGCAAAGTCTCGGCCTGGTGGCGCAATACCCATCGCAAGGTATCACCATAAAACGCGATGACCCGCTCGAAGATGCGCTCCGAGACCCGGTAAAACCGCCCCTGTTCGGAAGCCGGAGTGTGGCGCAATAACCGTGCGCACATCATCGGCGTGAGCGTAAGTGAGACCGCCGCCGACACCAGAATCGTGACCGCCAGTGTGATGGCGAACTCGCGGAACAAGCGCCCAACGATATCGCCCATGAACAGCAGCGGTATCAGCACCGCTATAAGCGAGACCGTCAGCGACACGATGGTGAAGCCGATTTGCCGCGAGCCCTTGAGCGC
>JBOHWM010000605.1:0-4686 GCA_050736555.1 Binataceae bacterium (SeqCode) | reverse complement strand
CGCCAGGATAGTGCACAAAGTTCAACGCCAAAATAATTCTCAAAGTGACACGCCAGCATCCTTCTTGTTTTCCTTATGAATGAGAACCTCCACATAATCATTAGCCAGCAGAACGGCCGCCCAGGTTCTTACAAACCGGCATCACGGCTTGCTGGCCATTCATAACGAGCCTGCATCGGTCCCCCGTACAGAATCGGGCAGTGAGCCTCGTCATCGCGCAATGCCGCCGCGTCCTAGTGCCCGTAAATCTCCTGCAGGTCGTGCACAAAGCCGGGCAGGTTGGTCGTGAAGTCTGAAATATACGGACCGTTATAGAAGTACACGACCGTAGGCGGAAACAGCGGCAGGTCCTGCACCGTTAGGTTGTAGATTTGCTCGATCGCTTGCAGCGTCGTCGGATTCGGGATGTACCGGAACGCGCACCCGCCAGAGAGGACCCATACGCGTTCGTCGCCAACGAATCGTATGAGCGTGCCGATGGGCAGACTGGAGCGAGAAGCATTTTGCGCCGTAAATGTCGTCCATGGCCAGCGTGAACTGGTATGCGTGGGTCGTCAAATCCGGGATATCCGGGCCGCGACCAAGGTTGTTGAACTCATCGGGCGTCACGACATGCACGTTAGACGTCCACGTGTACTTTATCCCGTCGAGGGTCGGCACATTCGGGATACGTTCCCGCCCACACCCGGGGACCATCACGTCGATCTCGGCGCCGCCCTGGGCCTGGATGAGTTTGCCCACCCCCCACGGGACGCAGGGGGTCGCGAATAAGTCACTGGTGGGGATCGTCAGACTACTGGTCACTCCTTGGTCCGTGGTGCAATCGACCCGCACATCGAAGTTGCCCGGTGGAAAATCTCCGCGATCAAGATTGAGCTGGCCCGGCGATTTGCCCTTGTACCTAACCGAGTCCAGGCCGACGCGTCCCTCCGTAAGGGGGTAGGCCATCATCTGCAGTCCGCTGGTGTTCTGTGGACTGGTGCAGGAGACTTGCACCCCGTTCTGGGCAGTGCTCTGAGTCAGTTGCGGCGCAGGCGCTGTCTGATTGAGGTCAATCGCGGTCTGCACGATCGGCCATTTGGTGTCACCGTCCGGGTCGCCGATGAAATCCCCCGTTATCAGGTTGAGGTTGGCGAGCGCTTTGTACTGGTTCTGCTGGCGCCAGTCTTTGATGGCCGTGAGCACTTTCCCCTGGAGAGGCGCGAGGTTCTTGACATACGCGTAGAGGCACTCCAATTCGGGCGTCGCCTCAACACCGAGTGTATATAGACCCAGCACGAGGTGACCGTCGTCGTCCGTGCGAGCGTCGAGGGAAGGCGCCAGCCCGTCGATGACCGCCTGAGAAGAGGAGCAGCGGTCCGCGTAGTGACCGTCGAATGGTAGCGCAGCGGTGGTCGGTGGGAGCGACCAGTCGCCACCCGTGCAGTCCGCCCAGTCGGTGATGATGCGCGGGTGGCCGGGCAGCGCCCAGATCTCGTTCATGCTCATGTCGTACGGCCAAGGCGCGCAGAAGAGTTGCGGCACCATGCTCGGTTGGAGCACCAGGCCCGCGGTGACTGCGGCGCCGAGGGTCTGCGAGCAGATTTGCTTGAGCAGGTTCGGGTCGCTCCCGTAAGCGTTGCCGAAGCGGATGGCCAACATCAGGATCTCCCGCGGGTGCTGCTCGCTCCAGTCTACGATGGCGCCCAGCACCTGGCCCATACGGACGTATTGGGACACCGCGATGCCGTGGTAATTCCAGTAGTCGCGGTTGCCGTTGCCATAATCGCGGTATTCGAACCGGAGGTCGAATTCGCGGCTGCCCGCGTTGAGCTGGCCCGTGATGTCCACATCCTGGGCCTGAGCGAGGCCTTGGGTGATAGGGTCCGGCCAGGGACCGTAGGTGGCGGCGTCGTGGGAGCCGGGGATGACCACTTGGCGCAACGGGCGTTGGCCGATCACGGGCGCTAAATCGCTCATCCAGTTTTCGTGGCTGGCGCCGGAGACGGGGGCGCGAGTAGCGGTCGATGTCGGAGTCGCGGTAGCGGAAGCGGTCGGAGTGGATGTCGGAACAAGAATGGCTTTGCTCCCGCCGCTGCCGCCGCATCCGGCCAGCAACGCGGAGCAAAACCCGGCTGCAATCGCTGCAACCATTGCCAGCCGGGCGAGATTCATGCTGACAACCCACTTGGGGACCGGCTTTAACCGCACCACTGGCCGACTCTTCGATGCTGTGTTCGTTTTCTCCATCGTCCCTGACCTCAATCCCTGAAGCAGGCTGACATCTGTGACGGCGAGAAATCCATGCCCCATCGCGCACTGGCACGTTAAGCGTCCAATACGCATTGCGAGCGTACGCATTGCGAGCGTCTTAAAACATAGACTCATTTGAAAGTAGAAGTCCACGCTGCAAGGCGGGGTAACGGCTGCATCCGTGCGAATGCAGTTTCCAATGTGAAATCCCGGTGTTGGGAGCAAAGGAACAGAAAATACACTTAAGGTTTCAGGCGGCGGACTCCTCTGTCGCCTCGGATGGATTTCTGAGCGGCCGAAGTTGCCCGCGCTGAACCGAATCGGGCAGCGAGAAGGAATACCTCCCCAGCAGGCTGATGTGGTCGAACACCAAGGGTGAGAGGCGAGCAATATCTTCCGCTTTTACGAGGAACCCCTCGGGTTGTAATAAGTCACGCCCCGCGCATAGCCGAAGTACTTGGGGTTCGGCCCTGCGTGCAGCGTTCGCACCGGAACGACAAAACGCAGGCCATCGGCCGAAGCCACTTCGCCGCCGCCCCAGGCTTGCACAAGCGGAATATTGTTTTGCGCCGCGACGAGACGTGTTTTTTATGCCGAGGAGGTCTGTCCCATGTGCTGAGTTCGAGTTTTGTGTCGTCATCCTGAACGAAGTGAAGGCAAGAAATTAAAGCCTCTCAGAGTGACCCAGTTGATGCTTGCACGAGTGTTTTCTACGGCGGCAGCCATTTGTGCAACGGTGTCGGCGCGACCGGCACCGCCGGCATTGGAGCGACCGGCCCGGCCCTTCCGGCGGCACCTTCCACGGCTAGATTGGGAGCACTGGCAGGGCTTCTATTTGGCGATGACGCGGCCGCGTGAGGAACGGCCACGGGCGTCGCGTGCATCGTAATCGACGGAGGTGCGGCCTGCGAAGCGGCGACGCCCAGCTGCGCGAGATCGTCCACAACCTCGCTGCGTTCGCGGGAAAAAGGATTATCCTTTAGAAATTTCTGGTAAGCGTCGATCGCGCCCTGTTTGTTACCAATTCTCACCAGCATCCGGGCATTGCTAAGTTCGGCCTGAGTTTGCCGCGGGCCTGGAATTGCAGCCGCGGCGCTATAGGATTTCTGGGCCTGTTTGAAATCCCCCAATTCTTCATACGCGACAGCCAATTGGGTACGCGCAAGGTTCTCGAACACCGGATGCTGCGCGGTGGCCAGATAGGCCATGAGCGCGTCGCGCGCTTGGGCCGGTTTGCCGTCGGCGAGATACGTATTGCCCAGATAAAACTGGGCGAGGCGGCCTAGTTTTTGATGCGGACGGTCTTTGGCCAGCGCCTGAAAATCGGTCTCGGCGGATTTATAATCCTTGCCCTCAAGCGCCGTCAGCGCCTGGTAGAACTTTTCACCCACGAGGCGGTTCTGATGCTGCCAGAAGAAATAGACACCGAAACCAATCCCCACCAGAATGATCACCGCGGCCGCCGCGATAATTACCGCAGCCAGGTTATCCAGCAGGAATTCTCCGGCATTCTCAAAGAAGCTCTGAAACTCGTCGGGCTGCTTGAGGTCTTTGCGGCGCAGCTTATGATGAGTCGCCATTATTGAGGAGAGCTCAGGCCGCGCAAGGTAGCGGAAGCAACCGGCGCGGCCGCGTGACGATCAAGCGCTTACTCGCGCTCACATCTTGTACTTGAAATCCTCGGGCGACATCTTTTCGAGGATTTCGGACCATTTATCGCGCGATACACCGGCCAAGTTCTGGTCGGAAGCCGCCTGCTGCTCGGCGGCCGATTCATGCAGTTCGCTGGATAATTCAAGCACAGTCTTGGCGACGTAGATAGGCGACTTGGTTCGGAGCGCGACGGAGATAGCATCGCTTGGGCGCGAATCGATATGCATGACTCCGCCTTCGCGGGTTTTGAGCTCGAGCCGGGCGTAGTATGTATTCTCCCGGAGCTCGGTAATTTCGACAGACTCGACCGAAGCGCCAAGCTCCCCCAGCACATTGCGCATCAGGTCGTGGGTCATCGGCCGCTGCGGCTTTATCCCTTCGAGTTCGGTCGCCATCGAGGCGGCTTCGAGCGGGCCGATCCAGATCGGCAAATTGAGTTTGTTGTCAGGGTCCTTGAGCACCACAATCGGCATTTTGGTCGTCGGATCGAGCGTCAGGCCGCCGACCATCATCAAGATAAAATCTTCCTTGGGACCGGCCATAATAGGTCTCTTTGGCACTATCCTCTGATACCCGCGGCGCTCAAATCGCGTTGCGCTTGGTTGTCCATTCATCTTGGACCAAACGGCTGCAAGCGTCAACCTGACTGGCCGCAGGAGCCTGTGCCACAGCCTTTTTAGCGCGGCACCAGATGATCGATCACCCGGTAGAGCTGGTTGAGATTGCGGCATTCCTCCACCAGGTCGCAATGAACCTGGTAACGTTCCATCTCGCTGTCGCCGAATCCCCACGTGTTGCGGC
>JBOHWM010000604.1:0-3682 GCA_050736555.1 Binataceae bacterium (SeqCode) | reverse complement strand
TGGCGCTACAAATCATTGAGCCTGCTGCGCCTGGTCCCATGAACCCGGCTGGCCTTGAATCCACCTTGCCCGCGCCGGCGATGCTGGCCGACGCGCGTGTACGCGAGCGCATTCGCACGGATCTTGACACCACGCTCATAATCGAGGCCGCCGCCGGCACGGGCAAAACCACGGCACTGGTTAGCCGTATCGTGGCCGTGGTGGCGTCGGGCCGGAGCACGCTTGACCGGTTGGTCGCCGTCACTTTTACCGAAAAGGCAGCGGGTGAACTGAAGCTCCGGTTGCGCGCGCAAATCGAAAGCGCGCGCCATGACCCGGCGTTGGATGGGGCTTCACGAAAGCGTCTCACCGCCGCGCTGCCCCGGCTCGAGGAAGCCCGGATCGGCACAATTCATGCTTTTTGCGCCGACCTGCTGCGTGAGCGTCCGGTGGAAGCGCAGATCGATCCAGGTTTCGAGGTGGCGCCGGAAGACGTTACCGGCACTCTTTTCAACACCGCCTTTGACCGTTGGTTTGAACGCACGCTGGCCGCGCCGGAAGAGGGCGTCAGGCGGGTACTGCGGCGACGGGATACGGGGCAGCGCGAGGGGCCGCGTCCGCTGTTGCGCGCCGCCGCGGCGGAACTGGTGGAATGGCGCGATTTCGCCACGCCATGGCGGTATGAGGAGTTCGATCGCGACGTTGAAATCGATCGGTTGGTCCACGAAGTTTTGGCGCTTGGCGAGTTGGCCAGCCAGGGTGGCTCGGATGATTGGTTAGGCAAGGCGCTGGAAGAAATCGCGCGTCCGATCAGCGAGGTGATTCGGCTCGAAGCGGTGCGTCGCCGCGACTACGACGGCCTTGAGGATGCCTTGGTGGGCTTGCTGCGTGGTTATTCCGGGCGCTGGCGCTGGCGTGGCACGGGTCCGCGCTTTGGCGCTTTAAGCCGTCGCGATGTGCTGAGCCGTCGCGACGCGTTGAAAGCGTCGTTGGCACAATTTCGTGACCGTGCGGGCGCTAATTTGGCACCGCTGCTGCGTGATGAACTGTGGCCGCTGGTGCTCGAATACCAGGAACTGAAGCGCCGCGCCGGCCGTCTCGACTTTCTCGACTTGCTGCTGATCGCGCGCGACTTGGTGCGCTCCAATCAGATCGTCCGTACCGAACTGCAACAACGCTTCACGCATATTTTCGTCGACGAATTTCAAGACACCGATCCACTGCAAGCGGAAATCCTGCTCTTGTTGGCTGCCGATGATCCGTCCGAGACGAATTGGCTGGCGGTGCGGCCATTGCCCGGCAAACTGTTCATCGTGGGCGATCCCAAACAGTCAATCTATCGCTTCCGCCGCGCCGACGTGGCGCTTTATCAAACCCTCAAGCGCCGACTCAAGGTTCTTAGCGCCGAGCTCGAGCATTTGACCGTGAGTTTTCGTGCCGTCCCGGAAATTCAGGCGATGGTCAACACGGCCTTCGCGCCGTTGATGCGCGAGGAATCGGAGACCGCGCCGGCTTATGCCGCTCTGGCGCCGTTTCGTCCTTCGAATCCAGCACAGCCAGCGGTGATTGTCTTGCCGGTGCCGGACCCTTATAACCAGTCCGGATACGTCACCAAGCGTCAAATCGACGAGTCACTCCCAGATGCGGTGGCATCGATGGTGAGATGGCTGGTGGCGGAGAGCGGTTGGACCGTGACCGAGCGCGAGGCTCCAGAACAACCCGTGCCGCTGCGTCCCCGCCATATATGCATCCTATTCCGGCGGCTCAACGCGTATGGCCGCGACGTGACCCGGCCCTACGTGCGCGCGCTCGAAGCGCGCCACCTTGCGCACGTGTTGGTGCGTGGTGGTTCGTTCAACGAACGCGAGGAGGTGGAAGCGTTACGTAATGCGCTCGGTGCGATCGAGCGGCCCGACGACGAACTGGCGGTATTCGCGGCCTTGCGCGGCCCTTTGTTCGCGCTGAGCGACGGCGCCTTGCTGCTGTTCCGCGAAAGCATTGGCTCGTTGCATCCGTTTCGCCCGCTTCCCGATGATCTCAGTCCGGCTTTGAAGCCGGTTGCCGAAGCCTTAGGCGTCTTGCGTGAGCTGCATCGCGGGCGCAACCGCCGGCCTGTCGCGGATACGATCGGACGGCTTTTGCGCACCACCCGCGCTCATGCCGGCATCGCCATCTGGCCGACCGGCGACCAAGCGCTCGCCAATGTAATGCGCTTGATGGAGTTGGCGCGGCGCTACGAGGCAAGCGGCGGCGCCACGTCGATGCGCGGCTTTGTCGAAGATCTCGAAGCCCGCGCTGAGCGCGAGGAGGCGGGCGAGGTTCCGATCGTGGAAGAGGGCACCGAAGGCGTGCGCATCATGACGGTGCATCGCGCGAAAGGCCTCGAATTTCCCGTCGTGATTCTGGCCGATTTGACCTGCTCTGAAACGGCGCGGGAGCCCCGGCGCGTGGTCGATCCGGAACAAAGGCTCTGCGCGCTCCGCCTGGCCGGGTATGCGCCACGTGAGCTGCTCGACCGTTATGAGGAGGAGGCCAGCCGCGACCGTGAAGAGGCGGCGCGGGTGCTTTATGTCGCCACCACCCGCGCGCGCGATTTGCTGATCGTCCCGATGGTCGGTGATGAGCCTCAAGACGGCTGGCTCGGTCCTCTCAACGAGGCACTTTATCCGATCAAGGAAAACGAGCGTCTGGCGCAGACCCATCCGGCTGGCTGCCCGGCGTTCGGAACCGACAGCACGCGCACGCGTGGGGCGAGTCATAATGGTTCTCCGCGCGGCATCATACCGGGCCTCCATCGCAGCCGCGCCGGGGGAGATTATGGCGTGGTATGGTGGGACCCGGCGTTGCTCAAGCTTGACGTGCGCGAGACCATGGGACTCAGGCAATCACGCCTGCTCGAAGCCGACCACAACGAGGACAGGTCGGCGCGCGGCCGGCTTGAGTATGAAGACTGGCGTGATCGCCGCGCCGCCACAATCACGCGCGGTTGCGCATTGACGCACCGAGTTGCGAGCGCGACCGCGCTGGCCGCCACCAATATCGATCTGCCGGAAGCCACCGCCATCGAGATGGAGGAGGTGGCACGCGCGGCGGACCGCCCTCATGGCGTGCGTTTCGGCACGCTGGTTCATGCGGCGCTCTCCCGGGTCAGCCTCGATGCCACGCGTGCCGATATCAGTGCGGTGGTTGAATTCAACGCTCGTATATTGGCCGCGCCGGCAGAGGAAATCGCCGCCGCGGTCGATGCCGTCACCTCCGCGCTGGCGTCACCGCTGATGCTACGAGCGGCGTGCGCCGCCAGTATACGCCGCGAATCAGCTCTCATGGTGACACTAGAGGACGGAATGATAGTCGAAGGGATCGCCGACCTAGCATTCCTTGAGGAAAACGCGGCCACGCGCGCATGGACCGTGGTGGACTTCAAAACCGATCGCGAAATCGGCACACGTCTGACGGAGTACCAGATACAACTTGCGTTCTATGTGCGAGCGATAAGCCGCGCTACCAGTCTGCCTGCGCGCGGGATAATCCTGCGGGTCTGATATTCTTGAAACGCTAGGGGAACCGCTGCGTAGGTCCAATTTTGTCATTCCGAGCGCAGCGAGGAATCCCGGATCCTTGTGTCTTCGTTTCTGGTTTTCCGGGATTCCTCACTTCGCAGACTCCGCTCGAAATGACAAATTGAGGCTGTGCTGTGCAGAGA
>JBOHWM010000603.1:0-9973 GCA_050736555.1 Binataceae bacterium (SeqCode) | reverse complement strand
GCCGCGGCCTTTACCGCCAGTGCGGTAATCATGGCGGGATTGGCCGAGATGCTCGGTGGCGGCGTCTCGATGGGCTTGGCGGCGTTTGCCTCCGCCCGCGCCCAAGTCGAATTTTACCAAAGCGAGATTCGGCGGGAGAGCGAAGAAATCAAACGCTGGCCCGATCGCGAACGCGACGAAATCCGCGGCATCTATCGCAACAAGGGTTTCAGCGGCGCCCTGCTCGAACAGATCGTTTCGCATATCACCTCGGATCCGGCCCGCTGGAGCGGCGTGATGATGCGCGAGGAGCTGGGCTTCGGCGAGGAAGTCAATCAATCGCCGCTGCGTTCGGGCCTGACTGTCGGGATTTGCTACTTGCTGGGCGCGTTGGTGCCGTTGCTCCCGTATCTGTTCGCGCGGCCGCCCTTGGGAATCATCATTTCAGCGATTGCCACCGTCGCCGTATTGTTCGCGGTCGGCGCGATCAAGACCGCGATAACTTCGCGTTCATGGTGGCGCAGCGGTTTGGAAAGCATGGCAATCGGAATCGCGGCGGGAGCGGTGACGTACGGCGCCGGCCTGCTGTTCGCGAATCGCTAAGGGGTTTCTGCAACAGCTCATTTGTCATTCTGAACGTAGTCTGCGAAGTGAAGAATCCCGGACAAAACCTTGGGAAAAGAAGAGAATCCGGGATTCTTCGCCGCGCTCAGAATGACAGAACCATACTTGTGCAAAGTTTCCCTAAGATTAACGTCGCCTGAGAACGAATTGGCTATCGCGAGTGCGCCTTCTTACACATCCGCCGCGCGTGACGAATTCATCCACTGCGCGGGTAACTCCGTCGCCCCACCATCCGCTGACGCCGTAATCGTCGCCGGTAATAAATCCGCCGGTTTTCACCTTTGGACAATAAGTTTCCAGGTCCTGGCGGACGAACTCGTACTGATGATTAGCGTCGATATAGATGAAATCAAAGTACTCGTTTTCGAAATGACCGGCGGCCTCAAGCGAACTCGCGCGATGCATAACGACGGCGCCCGTTCGGATCTCCTGCTCGAAGCGCTCCCGCACCCGCTCGCACATTTCGTCCATGTGCGCCTGATCGTGCGCATGCGCGCGGCCATAAACCGCTCGCTCATAAGTAGCGCCCGGCTCGAATTTCCAGGGATCGATCAGATGAAGCCGCCGCGGGCGCGTCAACGCGATAATGCGCTCCGAGAAGTCGCCCTCCAGCACGCCAATTTCGGCGCATACGGCGTTGTGCGGAAGCAGACGTAACAGTCGTGTACGGTCGTCCTCACGCGCGGCTCGGCGAAACAGACGCATCGTGGTGTAAAATTTAAGGCTGACGCGCGGCGCCGACTAGCCCGTACTGGCGCGGAGCGGCGGCTGCGGCGGTTTCCATAGCGAAAGATCGCGCCCGATGAGCTGTTCCAGTGCCTCAACCTCCGGCAGGAAACGGTGGCGTATGCGTGCTTCAACCAGCGGGTCCAATGGTGGAAACTTGTCGCCGCGCTCAAAGCAGAAGCGCCAGACGCCGGCGCGGGCGAGCAGATTGATCGTGCCCCATGCCTCACGCCGCTTCAGCGAGTCCCGCAGTTTCCGCGCTTTGCGCGCCAGATAAAGATTTTTGGGCATGCGGCTGAAAGTGTTGATCCGCTGGCTTGCAACCGCCGAATGGGCGACATCGATACGCTTGATGCCGATGAATTCACAGACGGAATCTAGATAAGTCTGCGGGTCGCGTTCGAGGTCGTCGTAGATACAAACCAGGACGTTCTCCCCGCCGAAGGTGTCCTGCCACAATTTGAGATTGGCGGCGTGACGGTTCCATCCTGCGGGGATGTAAGATTCGAAATCGCCGCGCGTCCACCCGTTACGCCGCGCGAGCTTGTAAAAAGAATAAAGCCATTCAACCGGATCGCGGAAGGTACAGATAATACGGCATCGCGGGATCAGTTGGCTCACACGCGCGCAGGCTTGGGCGGAACCAAAATAGCTCGGACATATTTCACCGGCTGGCAAAGCGGGGTCGCAGTCGGCGAAATATCCTTGGTACCATTCAACGCCTTTGTGCCAATTGGCAACGAAGAAATCCACCTCTTTGATATCGCGCGGCAGGCCGGCGTGACCACGCAAGACCGCGTCGAGCCACGAAGTCGCCCCGCGCGGCGGCCCGACGCCTAAAAAATCCGGCAGCCGGCCACTTATTCCGCGATTTGTCATAGCGTCAATTTCTCTTGTTCCAATCAAGTTGCGGTTTAGTCAATTAAATGTAAAAGCGCAACTGCCAGTGCATGGCAGGGCTGTTATCGGTGACGGCGTCTGAGTTTGCTCTTGCGCGGCAGAGCCCAGTCTCCTTACGGTGCTGCCGAATTAATCGCCATTCCTGATCCGATACAGGGCGAGATCGTCGCCGGTGACGTTTTGAGACCCACGTACAACTCATCCGTTTCCACTTGTCCAATTTTGGGAACAAAAGTTCGCGGATGACTTTGAAGCTTCTAAAATTGCCGAATAGCGATTACCTCTTTTCACTGCGACGCTACTCCGGGCCAACGGAGCATCAGCACTTCTTCCCGTAGGGCCTCGCCAGTGGCGGTTGCAAAGCGCGTGCGGAAAAGGTCGATGCCGATCACCTGGTAACCGAGTGAATCCGCGATTTCGGCGAGCAATTGACCGGTCCGAATCATGACCCGCAGATACGAAGCCTGATCCCCGACCACGTAGGCGAGTCTCGCGTCAGGTTGCAGAACCTGGCGCAGGTCCGCCAGATGACGCGCCATCCCGCCGAAATATAGTTTGGTCACACGCGCATATTGGCGTTCAAATCCGGACGTCTTGCCAAGTTCAATCCGCCGGTTCTCAATCGCCTCGGCGATGCGCTGGATCTCTTTGTTTCCATTTATCAGAGTGTCGTCGGTATCGTCAGTATAAACGCTGCGCGTATTCGAGCGGACCAAGTCCCGTTTGAGGCGGCGCAGATCATGTTTGTTCTGAATGAGCCCGAGCACCACCGATTCCAGCCGGGTGGTACGGGTATAGTCTTTTTCATTCGGATACGGCGGCGACGTGATCACGATATCCACCGAGTGCGGCGCGACCAATTCCGAGATGCGGCGCGCGTCGCCCAAATGAACCGTGGACGGCGCATGCGAGCAACTTCGCATCTCGCCGAGATCGGCAGCCATGGCGCGCACGGCGTTGAGCCATGGCCGGATTACCGCCGCGTCAGATTTGACCGGTCCAACCCCGACTTCAGGGCCGAAGTGAAGATTACTCGCCTCGAAGACCAGCACTTTGGCTAAGGCGAGGCGCTCATGACTGATGAAGCGCTGGTCGTGAGCCTCGTTAAGCGTCAGGGCCAGTAGTAGCGCCTTATGCAGCGGTAGGGGGCTGATCGAATTGCCTAGCAAAAGCTTGCCAGACTCCTCCGACAGTCGGGACAAACGGGGCGGCCGCCGCGGCGCGCGAGTGAACAAGGGCAGGGCCGGCTCATCGGTGAGGCCTTCGGCGCGCAGACGTTGGTTGGCAATCGAGGCGACTTCGCGCGTGTGGGCTAAAAAGGCGCCGGCATCAATTTCCCAGTCGGTCTTTACCGTGCTAGCCAGATGGGCGGCGGGATTGCGCTCGACCCCGATACTCGCCAGCCCCAGTCTTTTGCTTTCGACCAGGGTCGTGCCGGTGCCGCAAAAAGGATCGAGCACGCAACTGTTAGGGCTCGCCTCGAAACGATCAAGATAGCGGCGCACCAGATGTGGCGGAAAGGAGAGAACGAAGCGATACCAGTCGTGAACGGCGCGGTCCTCCGGGCGTATCCGATTGTCCGCCAGGCTGCCATCAATCCCGTTCACTGGCCCCAGAGTAAAGCAAGGACCGGCCAGTGTCGATAAAATGTGGGGTAAGCTTAACCTTTGAAGCGGCCGTCGCGCCGGGCCAGCCCGCGTACCTTTTTGTCTCCTATCGGAATTTTCAGCACGCGATGGTTGTGAAGCGGGTGAAGGCTAGGATAAAATTATCTACACTTCCGTTTAAGTATGGCAACTACACGCGATCGATTCGCGCTAATCGAAACCATCTCGGCGATTGGCAGCGAGCCTTCGACCGATCTGCGCGAAGTCCTCGGCCAGATTGTCAGCGTTATCGCTTCGACCATGGAGGTTGAGGTCGGCTCAATCTACCTATTCGACGCTCAGCGTGATCGCCTGGTACTGCGCGCCACCGTGGGGCTCGAACGCGACTCGGTGGGTCGGGTTTCGATGCGAGTCAACGAGGGTTTGGTCGGTTTGGCGATAGAGTCGAACGGCGCGGTAGTGGTCGAGGACGCCATCAGCCATCCGCGCTACAAGTATTTTCCGGAAACCGGCGAGGAGCGCTATCACACCTTCCTTGGTGTGCCGGTGCAGGAAGGCAGGCAGCAGGCGGTCGGTGTGCTGGTCGTGCAGACGCTGCGACGACGCAAGTTCGCCCGCGACGAAGTACGCTTGCTCAAGACCGCGGCGAGCCAGGTGGCGCAGATCCTGGCGCATTTTCAATTGCGCCAAACCCTCGCGACCAAGGAAAAGGAGCGCGACGAGTACCGGCGGCGCATGATCGAGGCAAACCGTCAGCTCAAGGGTTACGAGAAGGTTGGTGGCAAGACCCGGCTGGCGGCTCCAGTAAAAATGCGCCGTCCGCGACTGGTGGGACTGGCCGCGGCGCCCGGCTTTGCTCATGGCGCGGCGCATGTGGTCGGTACCTTTCTCAGCACTATCGACCGGAACTTGCGCGCGCGCGAGCCCACACGCGAACTGAAGCGGCTTGAAGACGCGCTGGTGCGCTCGCGCGGCGAATTGACCGCACTCAAGGCGCGGATGGTGCCGCTGATGCCGGAAGCGGATCTCAAAATCTTCGACGGCCATCGTCTTATTCTTGAAGACGAGGAATTCATCAACCGTATCCGTGATGCGGTTAACTCCGGCTTTGCCGCCGAAAGCGCCTTGTTTCGTGTGATCGACGAGTTGAGCGCCAGCATGCTGGCGCTGGCCGACGGCTATCTGCGCGAGCGTGCGACCGATTTCCGCGATGTCGGCCATCGCGTGCTGCGGCATCTGCGGCAAGAAGACGGCAAGGGAGCGTTCTCGCGGCGGACGATCCTGGTCGCGGAGGAACTCACACTGTCGCAATTGACGTTGGTCTCGCATGAGAATCTGGCTGGCATTGCGCTCCAATCAGGCGGTGTCACCTCGCATGCCGCGATCCTCGCGCGCTCGTTCGAAATTCCCACCGTGGTCGGCGCCGAACATCTGATGGAGTCGGTCGCCGAGGGCGATACCTTGGTGGTCGACGGCAATTCTGGAATCTTGTATGTCAACCCCAGTTCCGAAGTGGAGCGCGAATATCAGGTGCTGCTGAAACGCTACGATGCCTTCCGCCGCGAGTTGATGGTGGGGCAGGACGAGGCGACCGCGACCCGCGACGGTCATCGCGTGCAGATGCTGGCGAATATCGCGCTGCCGGCCGATGTTGAGATGGCCTTGCGTTATGGCGCGGAAGGCATCGGGCTGTTGCGCTCGGAATTTTCCTTTTTGACCTATGAAGATTTTCCCGACGAGAATCAGCAGCTAGCTCTATATGGCCGCCTGCTCGACGCGGTCGCCAATCGTCCGGTAACGATTCGCACCCTGGATATCGGCGCGGACAAGTATCCGCCCTACCTGAGAGTGCCACGCGAGGATAATCCGTTCCTGGGTTGGCGTTCGATTCGCATTTCGCTCGAAATGCCGGGCATCTTCAAAGTGCAGCTACGCGCGATTCTGCGTGCCGCCGCCCATCATGACGTGCGCATCCTGTTTCCGATGATCTCGAGCCTCGAAGAGTTGCGGCGCGCACGCGAGTTGCTAGCCGAAGCGCAGGCCGAACTATACAAGGAAGGTTTGGAGCATAACCCGGATATCCCTGTAGGCATCATGGTGGAAGTCCCATCGGCGGTATGGCTGGCGCCCCGCCTGATTCGAGAGGTCGATTTTTTCTCGATCGGAACCAACGATCTCATCCAATATTTGCTGGCCGCGGATCGCAATAATCCGAAAATCGCGCATTTGTACGAACCGCTTCACCCTGCCGTGCTCTCCGCGATTGCTGAAATCACCAACGTCGCGCGCGGAGCTGGCAAAGATGTGTGCCTGTGCGGCGAGATGGCGAGCGATCCGATGGCGACCCTGCTATTATTAGGGATGGGACTCGACCAGTTGAGCCTGAGCCCGCTATTTATTCCAGTGGTTCGCAAACTGGTGCGTGGCACCAATTATCAAACCGCTCGAGTGCTGGCTCACGACGCGCTCGAGATGACCAGCGTGCAGGAGATCAAGGGCTATTTGATCGAGCGTTATCGCGATCTCGGCTTGATTCAGTTGGTCGAGATGTACCGCTGAGTGCAAGGCATTGGTATTGCTGGGAGAAAAGGATGGACCAGGCTGAGAACGAACCGCAATTCGACTAATCTAATTGTGAACTTATCTGACCGAGCGGTTAGAAATGGCTCGCCACCTGGTATATTCTTCGTGTATAGGAGTCAGCGATGCTTGTTCTCGTTTGCCTGGTCGGTTTAGCTCTGTCAGCCCTTGTGGTCGGGCTTTACTGTTTTCTTTTCCGTAATCGTTATCGATGGCAGCCGCCGATCGAGATGGCCTTGCTTGGCGCCGCTGAAGGTACATTGGAGCATGGGACACTGCGGGCCGAGCCATGCCGCACCGTGCGTGTGTACTTTATCAAGCCCTCCAAATATGACGATTTGGGCTACGTGCAGTTTTTCCGCTTCGGCGTTCAGCCGAACAACACGCTGACCGTCCTGAAGGCGCTCAACGATCGCTTTAATCAACGCTATTCGACTGAGCGCAATGTTTATCTTGAAACCGTGATTTGGGATGAAGTCGTCGATGGCGTGATCAGCGGAGAAACCATCAAGGCCATTAAGGAGAAGGCCGCCGAAGACGGCGTTGAATTGCTGATCGGGATGGCCGGCGTACAGTCGAATCAATACCCGCGCGGGCGTGACCTGGGGCTGCAGTTCGTGGCGCACGGCTTGACCACGATGATGGGTGGCTTTCACGTCAGTGGCTATCCCGACTCGCGCAAATTCCTCAACAGTTGCGGAATCACCACAGTGGTGGGTGAGGCGGAGAATCTTTGGGCCGATATCATCGAGGATTTCCTGCGCGGCGAATTGAAACCCGAATACGCTGTGACCGACGGGATTCGCGCCAAAACCGGCCAGGACGACATTATCGTGCCGGTTATCACTGATGCGCAACTTCCAGTGGTTGACGACCGCTATCTGACCCGCTTTTTCAACGATGCGATGACTACGGTGGACACCTCGCGCGGATGTCCGTTCACTTGCTCATACTGCAGCGTCAAGAATGTGATGGGCCGTACCATGCGCTCGCGCGAGCCGCTTTCGGTGGTGAACTGGGTGCGCGACGCCATCCGCAATCATGGCATCGAGTCGCTGTTTCTCGTCGACGATGATTTCTTCCGCTCGCCGCGATGGGAGGAGATTCTTAGCGGGCTGGTGGAAGTCAAAAAGGAATACCCGCAGCTTTCGTTCATGATGCAGGTCGATGTCGATGCCTCCTGCTATGCGGACCTCGCCGAAGGCGAAAGTGAAACCGCCAAACATCGCCGCAGCCGCCGTTTCGTCGAATTGGCGTCGCGCGCCGGATGCTACCAGGCCTTCGTTGGTATCGAGTCGTTGAATCCTGATAACCTCAACTTCGCCACCAAATATCAGAATACCGACGACCGCCAGCATCGGCTCAAACTCGACGAAGCGTGTGCCCGCGTCTTGAACAAGTATCGGCGCGTGGTCGACAATTGGCACAAAGTGGGTGTCTCCGTGCATGCCGGCTACATGCTCGGATTTCCGTTCGATGGACCTGATTGTGGGCGGGTGGCCGCGCGCACGCTCAAAAAGCTGGGCTTCGATATCGTTTCATTTTTCATGATGACGCCGCTGCCCGGCACCGAAGATCAAGTTCGTTACGCTAAGGAAGGCAAGATCACCGACTGGGATTTTAACAGCCTTGACTCGCAGCATGTGACGCTGGAACACGACAAGCTCGACCACCATTCCTGGATGCAGGCCTACGAGGATGCCTTTCGTGGCTTCTATTCTTTCGGCAGGTTGATTTACACCGCGCTTTCGGCGGCCGGCGGCCGCGGCTTGAAGGCCGAGGCGCGTCGTTCAACCGTTCGGCAATTCGCTTATTATTTCTACAGTTACCGTCAGGGACGCCATCCAATGGTTGGTGGGGTTTGGCAAATTCGCCGCCGCGACGTACGACGCGGCGCCGTGACTGATGAGGAGGCGCGGCGTCAATATCTCGGCGGGTTGCGCTTCGATGCCATTTTGCGCGGTGACGGTGGCGGCTTTGCGGGCGCGCCTGCGTAATGATTACCGAAGCACAGATTGATTCGCTGGCGAATTTCCTCGTGCATGGGCTGCTTGAGCGTGGCTCGATCAAACCGCGCGCCGATGAGAAGGATTTGGTGGCGTGCGTGGTCGAGATGATGTCGGATAATTTCGAGACGGAACGTCGGATTGATGACGAAGCGGAACGGATGGCAACCGAGCAGGCGCGTGCCAACCCGGGCATTGATCCCACCCGGATGCGCATGCTGATTCGGCAGCGGCTCGCGCAAAAACAGAACTTCACACTTTAGGTTTTGTATGAAACTGGGCGAGGCGCGGGTTCTTTACCTGGCGCGCGAAGCTCTGGCGCGGATGCGCGGCGAGGGCTTGGCCGAAATCCCTAACTTCAACGTCGCGCTGCGTCAGGCGCGCGAATTAATCGAACACTGGAATGAGCGCGGCGATGCGATCGATGAAACCGTGCGCCGCAAGATCGCTTCACTCAAACGCGGAGTGGTCGAGGGCGGTGCCGAATGGAATATCCTCTACCGGCGTTACCGCGAAGAAGAGTTGCGCAAAAAGGGTCCCACCCGCTGAACAATTCCCGCAAATTTACTTGTCACATTCCGAACAGAAAACCGCTGGACAAGTGCGGCTCTGTCATTCTGAAGCGCGGCAAAGAATCCCGGATTCCGTTCTCTTCCAGAAGCTTGCCCGAGATTCTTCACTGATTTCAGTGCGCCTCAAGAGGCTCGTTCTCTCGCTTCGTCTTCGGCTACGCTCTTGCGGAGCCGTAAGTCAGTGAGCAGGCGAGTCGGTGAGTTGCGTCCAACGAATAATAAATGAACTGGATTCAGGCTGGATTTAGTTATATTTACTACGATTCATCTTTAAGCCGCGTAACTGGCTAAATTCTAGTTTCAAATTCCGAAATATGACGCATCATTGAATTCTCGTGCGCCGCTATTGCATTCACCGACGCACCAGCTAGATTGAATTAGCACTCTCCAGTCGAGAGTGCCAATTGACAATCTAGAGTGAGTGATTAGCTTGTGATGCGAATAAAGCTCGATTGCTGCTCTAATGCTTTAAGGAGGCGCTTGTAGTCATGAAAATCAGACCGCTGGGTGACCGCATTTTGGTGAAACGAATTCAGGAAGAGGAAAAGACCAAGGGCGGCATCATCATCCCTGATACCGCCAAAGAAAAACCGCAGGAAGGCAAAGTCGTTGCGGTAGGCAAAGGCAAAGTAACCGAAGAAGGCAAACTGCTGACTCCTGACGTTAAAGCGGGCGATCGCATCTTATTCGGCAAATACTCCGGCAGCGAGGTCAAAATCGAAGGCGAGGAGCATTTGATTTTGCGCGAGGACGACATTCTAGGCGTGCTCGAAGGCTGAACATAACACTACGCCCACACGCGCATCACACTCACTGATCTTTTGCAATCAAGAGAGGCAAAACAGTTATGCCTGCGAAGATAATACGTTTTTCTCAGGAAGCCCGCGAGAAAATCCTGCGCGGCGTTAATGTTCTGGCCGACGCGGTTACCGTGACGTTGGGGCCCAAAGGCCGCAACGTGGTGCTCGAAAAGAGCTTC
>JBOHWM010000602.1:0-9474 GCA_050736555.1 Binataceae bacterium (SeqCode) | reverse complement strand
GCGCCGCTTATCCGCTGCGAGTTCGTCGCGCAGAATCGCGATGAACTCGCGCACCCGCTCATCGTCGCACGGTTGACGGCCATCCCGGACCAAATGATGAAAGGAGCCGGTTAGGATCGGCACGGTTTTAAAGCCTATGGTACCCAGCGCCCAGGCCAGAAACACCGCCTGAAATTCGATGGAATGCTCGTCGCGATGCAGCAGCTCCTCCGAGAAGAGCTCACCCGCGTGATAGCGTGAAGCCAATCGATCGAGCAGGCCACGGTCGGTCTCGAGTGCGCCGAACGGTGTCATGTAATCCTTGCGCGTGGCGGTGAACAATTCGGGCCCGGCACCGTAATGCGAAGTGCCAAGTATCACGACCAATTCGGGCCTTTGCCGCTGTCGCAGCTCGCCATAAGCGTACGCGTAGGCGGGACCTCCGCGGCGGGGATCAATGTGCGGTGCGATGAGCCCGCTCAGCGCCGCGGCTTCGTGGCGTGGTTCGGGAATTTCGCCTGGCCCACTGGATACCCGGAAGAATCCCTCGATTTCGACGCGCAGCCGGGACGGGTCGGCATCATAGCAGAGCCCGGCCAGCACGGGCTGACGATAGCGGCTATCAGCGAACTCCGCACGAATTTTTTCCATTCGCTCCGCATAGCGCGGCGATTCGAGGAAATAAGCGCGGTCCAGCGCCTCGACCAGTTTATCCAGATGTTCACTTGGCAGTTGATCGCCGAAGCGCCGCACAAATGCCAAGCGCAAGTCGTCGGCGCTGTTCCGCCCGTCCAGCAGCGTGACGAGGAAATATGCGCCCATTCCGATCAGGATCGGATCCGGTGCGATTCGGCTGGGATCACGCAGACAGATGAAAGTAGTGCCGTCCTGTTCGACCGGAAATGCTTCAACCGCACGGAGTTTCGGGAGTTTTCTCTCGGGCCGCTGGGATAAGCTGGGATCGCGCATTAGTAACCGTGTTTGCGTGGTTGTGAAGTTTTCTGCCACAAAATGCTAGGGCGTTTGCACTCACGCGGCAAGCTGAATCAACTGCCAACGTCGATCATGAACAAGGCGATTTTTTTTCGATCATCTGGACATCAGCCCGACGTTCAAGTCAGACTTGTTCAACGAATGCCCAAACGCACTGATAAGCCGCTAGCGAATCCTCACGTCAATCAACTTCGGGCGCAAAAGAAAACAGCCCGCTACCTGGTGGGACGCGTGACGGAGCTCAAGCCGGGCACGTCTATGAAGTTCCTGATGCCGATTCGCGCCATTGACGAGGAGTGTTTCGTCATCAATTTCCAGGGGCATTTTCATGCCTACGTTAATCGATGCCGCCACGTGCCGATGGCGATGGATTGGATTGACAACCAGTTCTTTGCGGAACAAGGGCGCTATCTGATGTGCCAGACGCACAACGCCTGCTACGAGCCCGAAAGCGGCGAATGTATCGCCGGACCGCCGAGCGCCTGTGGAAAGTTCCTCTATCGGGTTCCGTTGGAAGTGGAAGAGGGTGTGATTTACGCGATTCCCCCTGAACAGCCTTTCGACGATTAGGCCCACGCACGGATGGCATCAGCGTCGTTCGAAACTCGAATGCCACGAAATTTCGGCGTACGGCCGTCCGTCATTTTCGACAAATACCTGCGCGCGCACGCTCATCGTGTTGCCGCCCGGCCGTACATCGCAATCGAGATGCGTGAGTTCGTCCATAGTGTTGACGGTGCCCGTCGCCGCGCCGCTAAACGCGTTTACTTGTGGCGCGCGGAAATGAAGGTAGGCAACGAGCCGCGCGCGATTCGGACCTTCCACCGTTTTGACTTGAATCCGCTGGCGCTCATCTCTGACGCGCCAAGGTTCGGCGACCGAACCTTCGGCAAAGGTGAGTTTCCAGCGTTCGGCGCCGATCTGCTCGTAACACAAAGTGTACACTTTCGTAAGCCACTGAATGCCACCGCCGTTGGGGTCAAGCGGTTCGAGCGAATCAACGCGTGGGACGCTTCCGCGCCAGCATCCGCGAAAAATCCTTGGCAGGGGAATCTCGCGGATATTCGCGCCCTGATGTTCAGGAAACCTTTGCGGCGGCGCGGTGCCGGTCTGCCGATGAATATTCGAAGACGGAGAAAGCTGGCGTTGTGATGGCAGAACCGCGACCGAGTCTGCGTTTGCGGGACCTGCCAAAATATCGATCAAGGCGGCCAGCGCAAGCAAGAAAAACAACGCGGCATGGCGACGACGATAGTCCCCAAAATGCGGTTCCGGATCAGTTGCCCGGATAAAAAGCTGGCGTGAATCACTCGTACTCGTCGCCGAAATGGGCGCGCACGATACGCGCCTTCAAGTATTCAAGCGTGCCGAGGTCTTCGACGATATCGCCGCCGGTATCATAGAAGAACAATTCACCATTCTTGGTGCGACCGACCGCGATTATCCATTCAAGATCGTCCCGGTCCTCGAGCAAATAATTGATGGTCTGGGCAACGCCACGGCCCGGGATAATCGTGATTTTTGGACGCGCTAATTTTTCCTGCTTGGGCATCGGTTTGGTAAACACCCTTGACGGGCAGGTGCGGAACCACCCCCGCCTAGATTAGGAATGGCCTGCAAGCTAAGTCAATACCGCTCGTGCGACGACCTCGGCATGATGTGTGTTCGGAAAAAAATCGAAAGCCCGCACATATGTCACATCATAACCACGCGCGTGCAGCGCCGATAAATCCCGCATCAGGGTCGCGAGATCACACGAAACATAAATAACCACGCGCGGCCGCAGGCGTGCGATGGGGTCCATCAGCGCCAGCGCGCCCGCGCGCGGAGGATCGAGAATCACAACCTCGGGACGAAAGCGCGCGCGCTCGAAAAAGCGCGCAATCTCCGCCGCGCCCATGACGATAAATTGTGTCTGGTGAAATCCCATCCGCGCGGCATTGCGGCTGCCCGCCGCGACCGCCGAGGCATCACGATCGACGCCCGTCACGCGCGCGCCCCGCCGCGCAGCCGGCAGGCTGAAGTTGCCCGCTCCGCAGAAAAGATCGAGCACGCTGACCCGTTCGTCAATTTTCGCCAACTCCATCACCGCCGCGATCAAGCGCTGATTCTGCTCGCGATTAATCTGGCTGAATTGATCGGCGTCAGCGATCAACTCGAGGCCGGGTTCAAGTTCGAGCGCGATTGCCGCGTCGCCGATAACCGCGCGTCGTGTTTCATTTTTGAGCACGATGCCGCGAATCGCGGCGCCGCCTTCGAGCAGGCGCCGGGCGGCCGCTTCGACCCCGTTAAAACTCCTGACCCGGGCGATCAGAACGAGCACGCCGCCGGCATCCACCGCTTCAATCTCAATACATTGGCGGCCCAACGCGCGTGCCAATCGTGCGGGTTCCTCAAGTCCGAAGCCGGCGATCATGCAATGGCCGATCCGTACCAGCCGGTGACTCCCCGATTCATGAAAACCGATCGTCCCGTCGCCATCCGTCTTCAGCCGAATCCGCGAGCGATAGCCAAATTCGTCCGAAGCGGGCACGACCAGAGCCGCCGGGTCGAGTTCCAGCCCAAAAACGCGCCGGAATTCATCTGCGATAAGCTCGCCCTTGAACCGAACTTGAGCGGTATATTCCAGATGTTGCCAATCACATCCGCCGCATCGCGATATATACGGACACGGGGGCGTGCGGCGGTCATCGCTGGGTAGCAGGACGCGCGCAAGCTTCGCTACCGTATAGTCGCGCCGGTCATGGGCAGTGGTGATTTCCAGCAAGTCGCCAGGTGCCGCATTGGGCACCATGATCCGCTTGCCATCCAGATCACCGACGGCGTACGGGCCGAAGGTCATCGCATTGATCCGAACTTGTGCCATTGAATGCTTACGCGACGCTCCGCCACACGTTGAAATTATAGCACCCTTATCCTGTGTATCGGCGCGGGCAGGATTTGAGAGAAAGAACCTCCGCATCCTTGTGGATCGGTGATTGAAACATGGCAGGCGCACTCGCCGTAATTTCTAATATAATGAATGCCGTTCGCGCCTCTGTTGCCGAATAATGGCCAAAACCCCTACCGGAGATCTTCCTTGACGAGCAAAAGTGAAAAACTGGCGAACGTTGCGAGCAACTCGCGCCAATCGGACATCGACATTTTCAAGGAACGACTGTTGGCACGCTTACCTGAGCCTGCTGATGGCCGAGCGGAGTCGCGGGTGGCGTGGGCGCGATCGGCCTTCGAGTTTTTCTCCAGGCGCGCGGAGACTATCAAGATCGAGGCCTTTTGGCTCAACGAGCGTGAAGGAGTCGCGGCGCTTGACACCGCGATGCCGGATTGCCCGTTTATTGTGGACAGCACCCTCGAATACTTTCGCCGATCGACCATACCCGTGCGGATGCTCTTGCATCCCGTGTATAGCCTGTCGCGCGACAGCGAAGGCGCGATAGTATCGTTCGAGCGCGGACACGCTTCCGAACATCCCGAGTCATTCACGCACGCTGAAATCGAACTGGTAGCCAGCGCCGCTGACCTGGCCGCGCTTGGCGCCGGTTTGAAGCAGGTATTGACCGAAGTTCATCGGGCAACCAGCGATTTCGGCGCGATGACTGAGCGCGCGTTGGAGATTTGCGATGAAACCGCCGCGGTGCGCGAATTTGTCGAGATTCGGGATTTCCTGCGTTGGTTGGTGCAGGGCGGTTTAATCTTTCTCGGCTATCGCCGCTACCGGGTCACCGATGAGGACGGCATGCCCGCATTGGAGGTTGAAGGCGGAAGCGGACTCGGCATCCTGCACGATGACAGCCGCTCGCGTTATGCTAGGCCGGTCCGGCTTGACGCGATGGATCAGGCGTTGCGCGCGCTGATGTTCGACGGCCCGGCGTTAATCATGGGCAAAACCTATGCGGAGGCGCACGTTCATCGCCGCGCCTCGATGGACGATATAACCGTCCGCATCAGCGGACCGGGAGGCGAGGTCGTCGGATTCGAACGTTTCCTTGGCTTGCTCACGTCCAAGGCCTATGCGGAAGAGGCGCAACATATCCCCGTGCTGCGCGCCAAGTTGGGCGAATTACTCAGCGCCGAGGGCGCGCAACCGGGTTCACACGATTACAAGGAGCTGGTTGCGATTTTCAACAGCTTCCCCAAAGAGGAACTGTTTCGTGCGCGGGCACCGGAGCTGCGCGCGCAGATACGCCCGATCCTCGACGTTAATCGCGAGAATGACGTCCGTCTGAGCATTCAGAACGACCCGGTGCGTCAAAACGTAATTGCGCTGGTGATTATGCCGCGCGAGCATTTTTCAGCCGCGGTGCGTCTTTCGATTCAGGCCGCGCTCGGAAAATGGCTGCGCGGCCGGCTCCTCTATTACTATCTGGCGCTGGGCGAAAGCTATACCGCGCGCCTGCATTTCTGCTTTGCCGCGCCCGCGCCGGACTTCTCTGGACTGCCGGCGCTGCAAGCGGCGGTGGTGCAAATCGCGCGCACGTGGGAAGAGCGGTTATGCGAGCGCCTATGCCAGCATTTCGGTGCGTCGCGCGGTCACGAATTGGCGGTGCGTTGGACTCCGGCTTTTCCCGCCGCGTACAAATCCGCGGACGCAATCGAAACCGCCCTGGCGGACATCGAGCAGGTCGAGGCGGTGCTGCGTGGCGATTCCTTCCGCGTGCAAATCCGCCATGACGACGAGGCCGCGGAGGCCAGCGAGTTGCGCATGTACGAACTCGGCGAGGCTCCGATACTCTCCGAGCTGGTGCCGGTGCTGCAGAATTTCGGCATCTGTGTCTTTTCCGAAGACGCATACGAGCTGCGCCCATTGATCGACCACGTTCCGCGTTCCATTCACTTGCAGGCGTTTCGTGTCGGCTGTCTCAGTGGCGGACGCTTTGGCCAAATGCCAGGAACGAAATTGCTGGCCGAGGCGCTAGTGGCCGTCCGCACCGATCAGGCTGAAGATGATGCGCTGAATGCGCTCACGCTTGAGGCGGGTCTTACATGGCGCGAGGTTGCCTTGCTGCGCGCGTACACGGCGGCCGCCTTCCAGATGGAATTGGCACCGTCGCGCCAGGCGGTCCATCGGCCGCTGCTGCTTTATCCGGAACTGGCGGGAATGCTCGTTGAAATTTTCAAGGCGCGCTTTGATCCTGACCATGAAGATTCAGAGAACGAACGCCAGCGGCTGAGCGCCGATTATCTGGTGCGACTTGGCAAAGTTGAAAACATCGCCGACGATCGCTTCGCGCGCGCCTTGCTGGGCATGATCGAAGCGACCGTCCGCACCAACTATTTCCGTGGCTCGGATCCGGCCAATCCGTACATTGCGCTTAAGTTTGAAAGCGCAAAGATCCCCAATTTGCTGGACAGCACCCCGCTGTTCGAAATTCACGTGAACAGTCCGCGCATGGAGGGATGTCATCTGCGCGCCGGACGCATTGCGCGCGGCGGTATCCGTTACAGCGACCGCCCGGACGATTATCGCACCGAAATCCTCGACCTGATGAAGACGCAGACGGTCAAGAACGCGATTATCGTGCCGATGGGCTCAAAGGGCGGCTTTATTCCAAAAGCGCGCGGTGGTCGCGCCCCGGGCGCGGACGCCGTTGTAAGTGCGTACAAGACCCTCATCAACGCGATGCTTGATTTGACCGACAACGTGATCGACGGCCGCGTGGTGCATCCGGAGCGCGTCGCGGTTAGGGATAACGACGGGCCATACCTGGTGGTTGCGGCGGATAAGGGCACGGCCGCTTTTTCCGATATCGCCAACGAGATTGCCGAGAACCGGGGTTTCTGGCTGGGCGACGCTTTCGCCTCCGGCGGGCGGCATGGTTACGATCACAAAAAATTGGGGATCACCGCGCGCGGAGCCTGGGAATCGGCCCGCCGCCATCTGCGTGAGATGGGGCGCGACCTCGATCACGGCGCGCCCATCACGATAGTTGGGATCGGTGATATGTCCGGTGACGTGTTTGGCAACGGACTCCTGCAATCCTCCAACCTCAAGCTGATCGCCGCGTTCGATCATCGCGACATCTTCCTGGATCCCGATCCCGACCCGGCCGCCAGCTTTGAGGAACGCAAACGCCTGTATGAAAAATCAGGATCACGTTGGGCGGATTACACCCCGACGTTAATCAGCCTGGGCGGCGGTGTTTTCCGCCGCGGACAGAAGCGCATCGTGTTGAGCCCGGAGATTCGCGCCGCGCTCAAATGTGACGAGACGGAAATCGACAGCGACAATCTCGTGAAGGCAATCCTGCGCGCCGGCGTGGACATGCTCTACAACGGCGGTATCGGCACCTACGTGCGCGCCAGCGGCGAGAGCGACATAGCGGTCGGCGACCATGCCAACGATAACTGCCGGATTGCCGCCGCCGAACTTCGCTGCGAGGTGGTGGTGGAGGGCGGCAATCTCGGTTTGACGCAGCGCGCCCGTATCGAATACGCGCTCGGCGGTGGCCGCATCAATACCGACGCGATCGATAATTCAGCCGGCGTCGATACTTCGGACCACGAGGTCAATCTCAAGATCCTGATGCGGCCGGCGATGATGGCCGGCGTTGTCGGCGTCGCTGAGCGCAATCGCGTATTGGCCGCTTCCGCGGAAGACGTGGCCGCGAGCGTATTGCGCGATAATCATGACCAGGTCTTGTCGCTCAGCCTCGAACAGATCCGTTCGCGCGGCCAGCTCAGCGCTTTTCGCGAGCATCTTACAGCGGTCCAGCAGCGCGGGTTCCTGCGCCGCCATGAGACGGTGCTGCCCACGCGTGAAGCGCTCAGTGAGCGGCGCGCGCGTTATGCCGGGCTGACCCGTCCCGAACTCGCGCTGTTAACCGCCTATACCAAGATTGACCTGGTGTTTCGCCTTGAGCACACGCCGTTGATCGACGACCCGTACCTGGAGCGCAATTTTCTCGAGCCTTATTTTCCACCGGCAATCGTGGCGAAGTTCGAAGGCGATATTCCACGTCACGGGCTGCACCATGAGTTGATCACCACTCGCATCGTGAACGCGATTGTGGATTTGATGGGCTCAACCTTTATTTTCAATCTTACGCGCGATTTCGGCATCGAGGCCGAGCAGGCGGTTCGCGCATGGCTGATTGCGGCGGGCGTGCTCGATCTGCATCGCCGATGCGAGGAGCTCAAAGGCGGCGAGCTTGCGCTCGAGGCGGACGCCGAGATCGGCGCCTTCCTGGCATTGGACCGGGCGCTGCGGCGCGCGTGTGGATGGGCGGTTGAGAACATCGACCTCACGGTTCCCCTGGACGACGTCGTGAATCGCTTCAGACCGGCTCTGCAAGAACTGGCAGCAAGTTTCGAGAACGCTTTACGCGGCGGTGAGCGGGCACGTTTCGAGCGCAGCTATCGTGAATTGCGCGCTTCGGTTCATCAGGAGCAGCTCGCGCATGAGATGGCGCGGTTGGATTTCACCGATCATCTGTTGAACATCCTAAGCCTGAGCTTTGCCAAAAATCACGACGCGTTGGCAGGGGCAAGCGTCTATTTTGGCCTGAGCGAGCGAATCGAGTTCGCGATGCTCGAACGAGCGATCGAGCAGACCGACAGTGATGATCGATGGGAACGTCGTGCCGCGCATGACTTGAGCGCCGAACTCACGGCCGCGCGGACCCGTTTATGCGCCGCGTCACTCGACCGTGGCCAGGCTCATGACGGCGGCGCCCCCGGTCTCGTCGCACGCGGAGGCGATCGCTATGCGGCTGAAGTGGAGCGCGTGATGGACGAGCTGCGGCCGCTTCCCGCGATCAGTCTGCCCGCGTTGCAGGTCGCGGTGCGGGCGCTTTCACGCATGGCGGAGCATGATTAGTCCGTCATATTGGCAAGCGACGCGGGACCCACCGACGTTTCAATCGCGGCGACCGGCACCGGCTCGGCGGTTTCGATTTCAACGAGGCTGGCGTTTATCAGCGCGGTCAAATCCTGGTACAGGCGATGGGCGGCGACCACGAAGAAGGCCTCAGTCACGTACGAAACCGCCACCCCGGCAAGTTCGAGTATAAAGACGGTGGCGGTCAGATAGCCGGTAACAGCGCCGACCGGACCAACGATCAGGCTTACCACGACGAAGAAACCGGCCGCCCATGAGCTATACCCCGACCACAGCGCGAGAAACACCACTATACGCATCGCAACGCGCCAAAATCGCTTGCGCATCAGGTCGCGGCTGAACAGCAGGGCGTGGAAACCATGCCGACCGTCGAAGACCAGCGCGTATTGCGCGAAAAAGAGCCAGAGAAACACCAAGCCGGCGAGTATCAGTACCACGACCTGGATAAAGTAGATCACGATGATCATCCAGGTGGCAGAGACGGTGATGTCGAGCCGCAAAAGAGCCAGAGCGAAGGCAGGCACGATTATCTGCAGCAGCACGATCCAGGCGAAGGCTGGCACCAGGCGTCCCGCTTCGCGATAGATTGCCACTGCTTCATCCAGCACGGATTTACGTTCGCTGCTCGACTGGATGCGCCGAATCGCGCAAAGGACGACCAAGGC
>JBOHWM010000601.1:0-10241 GCA_050736555.1 Binataceae bacterium (SeqCode) | reverse complement strand
GCTTTCATCATTGCCGCCGAAGTACGCCAGCGATGGTGGCGTGACAGAGCCCGCGGCGCCGGCCTTCCCGTCATCAGCGTTGGCAATTTGACCGTCGGTGGTAACGGCAAGACTCCTTTTACTTTGTTTCTCGCGGCACGCTTGATGCGCGAGGGATTGGCGGTAGGCATCGTCAGTCGCGGCTGGGGCCGGGCGCGACCACATGAGCAAGCAAGCCTGGTCTCCGACGGTACGCGCCTGCTTCTATCGCCACGAGAGGCTGGTGATGAACCGGTCATGATGGCGAAGACGTTTGCCGGACCGATCGCGGTGGCTCGCCGCCGCCTCGACGCGATCGCTCTTTTGAGCAAACGATTTAAGCTCGATGCGGTGGTGCTGGACGATGGCTTTCAGCACCTTCGGCTTAGGCACGATCTGGACCTGGTACTGGTTAACCCAGCCCATCGGCTTAACTATTGGCCGTTGCCGGCCGGACCGATGCGTGAGCGGCCGCGTGCAATCAGGCGGGCGGATGCGGTTATCATGCTTGGATCGGCGCGGAGGAGAACGGAGTCCGCGCAAGATGACGGGTTGTGGCGGCAGGGCCGGCCGTTGTACCACGCCTCAGTACGTCCGCACGCCTTGGTGCACGCGGAGGAAGGGCAATGGAAAGAAACGGCGCTTAGCTTGAAGGGCATGCGGGTAATGGCTGTCAGCGGCTTGGCCAACCCGATAGGGTTTCGCGAGATGTTGCTGGGATGTGGCACCGAGGTCGCGGGCACGCTCGATTATCCCGACCATCACGACTATGGCCCGGCGGATTGGGAGAATATTCTCAGGGCGGCTGAAGGATGCGACGCCTTGATTACCACTGAGAAGGACTTGGTCAAGCTCGAAAGGTTTTCGTCCGGGTCTTTCCCGATGTACGCTCTGCGGCTGGAAGTTGCAATGGAAAGTGATGACGAGGCGCGCTTGCTGGAGACCGTGACCGCGCGCATCCGCGCGCCACGCTGGATCTGAAATTTTCAACCCGCTTAATCTTGAAGCGCAACCTTGGGAGATATTGCGATGGCTGTAAGTCGTGAATTGCTAGACATCCTGGCGTGCCCAAAATGCAAGGGCGAGTTGCGTTTGACCGATCAGGAGGATGGACTGGTTTGCGAGGCGTGCAAGCTGCGCTACCCTATCCGCGAAGACATCCCAATCATGCTGATTGACGAGGCGGAAGTGTTAAAGTGAAATTCAAACTCTGGCGGCCGCTGATTGTGCGGTATTGCGAATTTGCTCCAGCGCCCACGCGATATCACTGAACGGTTGCTGGAATAGACATGTCTCAGGCGGGGGTTTTTGATCGATGAGACCGGCGGTGGATTTCGGTTGGGGCCGCGACACTTTTCTTGAGCCAGGCTCCGAATTTCCAAGATTTACTCTGGAAAAGCGGCTGCTTTATCTACGCCGCGATCTGGCGCCGCGTGCGGCCCACGTTTTTCAACGCCTGACGGAGTTGCGCGGAAAATCCAACGGCGCCGGCAATCGCCAAAGCGCCTATATCGTCGACTTGGAAGGCGGACCTGTTATGTATGCGCGGCGATCCCGCCGGGGCGGCCTAATCCGCTTTTTCGTGAAAGACATCTATTTCGGCGCACGGCCGCGGCCGGTGCGCGAACTGACCATTGCGGCGGAAGCCTACCGGCGTGGTATTCCGGTCGCCGAGCCGCTGGGTGCGATGGTCGAATGGGTCGCGCCGGCGATCTATCGCGGTATCTTTCTGACTCGTGCGATGCCCGGCATGACGCTATGGGATTTCCTGCGTACGGACGACGACGAGTTGGTGCGCCGCCACGTGCTGGAACATTCGCGCCTCACGATTGATTCGATGCATCGTGGCGGCCTGCTGCACGCGGATCTTAATCTGCACAACCTGTTCGTCACCAAGGTGGGTGAAAGCTTCGCCACGGTGATCATCGATCTCGATAAGTCGCGTTTGTTCAAAACTTCGGTGGCGCCCAAGCATCGGCGCCATAATCTCGCGCGCCTGCGGCGATCGGCGCGCAAGCTCGATTTTTCCGGTCGCTACCTCGACGCGCGCGCGCTCGCCGTTTTGACCGCGCCTTAACGATCAAGCGCCGCCTATGGACCGCAAGATAGCTGGATTTCATCAGGACGCTGAGGGCGATTGGGTGGCGGAACTCGAATGCGGCCACACTCAGCATGTGCGCCATCAGCCGCCCTTTCAACTACGGCCTTGGGTGATCACCGCCGAAGGCAGACGCAGCCGAATCGGAGTGGAGTTGTATTGTAAGGAATGTGCCGAAGCGGCCGCGCGTTAATTGCGTAATAGGCTTTCAGAAGCCGCCGGATTTGAGCAATAAAATGCAGCCGTCGGGCGAATAGGGCGCGTGCGCACTGCCGCGCGGATTACGAATCCAAGTGCCCTGCCGATAATACCCATGCTCGTCAGCGAGGCTGCCGGCCAGGATGAATAACTCTTCGCCCGCCGGGTGTTCATGGTAGCTGTCGCGCGTGCCCGCCTCCCACTTCAACATCGCGATATACTCGGGATGATCGAGGTCGGAGTAGAGGATGCGCCTCGCGATTCCGGCGACGCCGCATCGCTCCCACGGCATCCGCCGGGTCTCGATAACTCTGCGTATCCGTCCCTCACCGCCATATTGGCATAGCTTGACGAACAGGGTGCAGCCGCTGGAGCTTCTCGGCGTGTGCATTGATCCGGGCGGATTGAGGATGAAGCTGCCAGCCGAATACTCGCCATGCTCGTCGGTGAAGGTGCCGTCGAGTACGAAAAATTCCTCGCCCTGCGGATGCTCGTGCCGCGGAAATTCCGCCCCCGCCTCGTAGCGCACGATGGAGGTTGCACGGCCAGCTTCCGCCGCCTTGCGCTCGAGCATGCGGCGCCACACTCCGGAATGCGGACTGGCGATCCATTCCAGCGTATGCGTGTCGATCACGATACGCCGAGTGAAGTCTGTGTTGAGATTTCCGTCCATGGCTCTCATCAGTGGTTGGGAGCGATTCGTGATTGGACTGCGATGGCTTTTATCTCGATCCGCGCATTGCGCGGCAGCGCGGCGACTTCGACCGTCGAGCGTGCCGGATAGGGTGCTTGGAAATGTTCGCCGTACACTCGATTGACAATCCCGAAGTCATTGAGGTCGGTGAGAAAGACGGTGGTTTTCACGACGTCGTTGAAGCCAAGTCCGGCAGCCGCCAAAACCTCGCGTAAATTTTCCAGCACACCCCGCGTTTCAACCTCGATATCACCGGCAACGAGCTGGCCCGAGGCGGGATCGATCGCGATTTGACCAGAGCAGAAGACGATTCCATCCGCGCTTAGGCCCCGCGAGTAGGGTCCGATCGCGGCCGGCGCATGGTGGGTTTCAATCGCGTGTTTCATGATGTTCCGCGAAAATACTGAATCGCGAGTGCGCGGCAACTCAGACCCGGTAATGATTATGGTTGCCGTTAGTGTGGCCCAGTCGCGACACTCGCATCACGCCGTCGATCGAGGCTATCGAATGCATCAGGTTGTTGAGTTGTGCCGCGTTGCTCACTCTCAATTCGAAATGGGACAATGCGCGCCCGTCGACCCCAGTGGTCTTGACCTCCGCGGTTGCAATATTGACCCCAGCCGCGGCAATCGCTTTGGACATTGCCGCCAGCAAACCCGGCTGGTCAACGCACAGGACCTCCAGCCGTATCGGGCGCGGCGTATCCTCACCCGCCTTCCAGACCACCGGCACCCGGCGCTGCGGATCGGTTAACAAGGCATGCGGACATCCGGCCAGATGGACGGTGACGCCGCGACCGCGCGTGATAAAGCCGACGATCTCCTCGCCCGGCAACGGATTGCAGCATTGCGCAAACCTCACCAGCACGTCACCGATACCCGAGACGATTACCGCATTGCTGGCTGTTTTGCGCGTGTCCTTCGAAACACGTTCCTTGTCACCGGCGCTCGCTGGCTGCTTGTCGGCGCGATAAAGCTTCAACTCCTCGGGCGTGAGTACCTTATTGAGCAATTGCGCCGGCGTGATGATTCCATAGCCGACCGACGCCAGCATGCTGTCAGCGTCGCGCTGGGAAAGCTCCTTAAGCGCGGCTTCGAAACGATTGCGGTTGCGTAACTGTGCCACACTGAGGCCGAGGGGCTCGAGTTCGCGCTCCAGCAGAGAGATGCCCAGTTCGCGTGAACGTTTCGACTGTTGCTGCCGGAGCCACTGGCGGATCCTGCTTTTGGCGCGCGCGGTGGTGACGAAATTCGCCCAATCCTTGCCTGGGGTCTGACGCTCCGAAGTGATGACCTCCACAGTGTCACCGGATTTAAGCTGGTGGCGCACCGGAACCATGCGTCCGTTGACGCGTGCGCCCGCCAGATGATTGCCGACTTGCGAATGGATTCGATAGGCGAAATCGATAATCGTGGCGCCCTGCGGGAAATCGAGTACATCGCCCTTGGGTGTGAAAACGAAAACCTCTTCCGGAAAGAGGTCATCCTTGACCGTCGAGAGAAACTCCTGCGGGTCTTTGAGATTTTGCTGCCATTCGATCAGGCGGCGCAACCAGGCGAAGCGCTCGGTATCGCGCATCTCGGCCGCGCCGCTTTCCTTGTAGGTCCAGTGTGCGGCGATGCCTTGCTCGGCCACCGCGTGCATCTCGCTGGTGCGAATCTGCACTTCCATGCGCTGGCCGTGCGGTCCTATCACCGTCGTATGCAGCGACTGATACATATTGACCTTGGGCAGCGCGATATAATCCTTGAAGCGGCCCGGGATCGGCTTCCAGTTGGCGTGGACCACGCCCAGAGCTTCGTAACATTCGCGCACGGTGTCCACGATGATACGGAAGGCGACCAAGTCATAGATTTGATCGAAACTGAGCGCCTCTTCGCGCATCTTCGTATGAATCGAATAGAAGTGTTTGGGACGGCCGGTCACTTCGGCCTTAACGTCGGCCTCCTTCAGGCGGCGTGAAAGAATTTCGATAACCCCGCGGATATACTGCTCGCGCTCGGCGCGGGTCTTGGCCACGTACGCTTTGAGCATCGCGTAAGCCGGCGGATTCAAGTAACGAAAGGCATAGTCCTCCAGTTCGGACTTGAGCCAATAAATTCCGAGCCGATGCGCGATGGGAGCGTAGATGTCGAGGGTCTCGCGCGAAAGCTCCTCCTGACGATCAGGCGGCAGGTGATGGAGCGTGCGCATGTTGTGCAGGCGGTCGGCCAGTTTGATCAGCACGACCCTGATATCATGCGCCATCGCGATGATCATCTTGCGGAAATTCTCGGCCTGCTTCTCCTCGCGGCTCAGAAAGGTGATCTTCGAAACCTTGGTCATGCCGTCGACCAGGCGGGCGACCTCGGCACCGAATAATCCTTGCAGTTCCTCTGGTGAAGCGCGCGTGTCCTCAATTACGTCGTGCAGCAGGGCGGTCACAATCGAGGGAACGTCCAGGTGAAGTTGCGCGATGATCAGTGCGACATTGAGCGGATGGATGACGTAGGGTTCTCCGGACTTGCGCTTTTGCTCCGCATGCATGCGCGCCGAATAGTCGTAAGCACGCCTGATCAGCGCCACATCGGCTTGCGGATTATAGGCTTGAATCCGGACTATAAGGTCTTCAAGCCCGTCGCTCGCGGTGGCCGCTAGATCTTCCACGCGAACTCCCCGCGCCGCCGTCCGACCCTGAGCCGTTCAGCCTTGACCACGGCTTCGAGCTGCGCCACTGATTTGCCGATATCGGCGTTGACTATCAAATAGTCATACTCAGAGTAAGCATGAGCTTCTTCGCGTGCGCGACTAAGCCGCCCTTGGATTGCCTCCTCTTGCTCGGTTCCGCGCCGGCGCAGCCGTTCTTCCAGTTCGGCGAAGCTCGGCGGCATCACGAACACGGCAACCGCATCATCCGCATAGGCGCGGCGAATTTGCCGAGCTCCCTGGATGTCAATATCGAGCAGGATATCGCGGCCGCTGGCGACCGCGGCATCCAGCGGCGGGCGTGGCGTGCCATAGCAAGCGTCAAAAACGCGCGCCGATTCGGCTAACTCCTCCGCCTTTTTTTTGAATTCCTGGTCGCTCACGAAATGGTAGTCGCGCCCGTCAATTTCGTTTTCACGCGGGGCGCGGGTGGTCAACGATACCGACGCCTCCAGTCCTTCTATCGCCTGAAGGGCGGCTCTCGAAATGGTGGTCTTACCGGCTCCCGAAGGAGCGGAAAGAATAAAGATAATGCCGCGCCGCGAAGCTCGATCGGCGTCCATCACTCAACGTAGCCAAGCGGGTGTCATTTTGCAATTGTCACTTTAGCCACTTCATTCGACGTTCTGAGCTTGCTCACGCATCTTTTCGAGCTCGTTTTTGATCTCAATAGTCACCTGCGAGAGTGTCGCGTTCTGGGACTTCGCGCCAATCGTGTTGACCTCGCGATTAATCTCCTGCAAAAGAAATTCGATCGATTTGCCCACCGGACCTTTACGATTCAGCAGGTCACCCATTGCCTTCAAGTGCACGCGCAGGCGGGTCAACTCCTCGGCGATGTCCCCGTGCTGGGCCGCGTTGGACGCTTCTTCATAGAGCCGCTTTTCGTTAACCGGCAGTTCGGCCAGCAACTCGCGCACGCGTGCTTCAAAGGTGGTCCGAATTGCCGCGCGCGATTCCATCGATAACTGCTCGATGCGCGGCACGGCCGTCGAGATTTTCTTCAGCCGTGTCTCGAAATCACGTTTGAGGCCAAGCCCTTCGCGCGATCTTTCCGCGATCAGCGTCTTGAGTGCGCGCTCGAGCGCCTTGGAGGCCAATTCAGCTCCCACGCGCGTATCGCTCTCCTCCTCGGTGACCTGAAAGATCTCCGGACGCTGTAATACGGCTTCGAGCTCAAGCTTGCCGTTGAGGCTCAAGCGTTTGCCCAAGCGCCGCAATTCGCTCACATAGCTGGCGGCCAGTTCGTCGTTGACACGCAGCCGCGCGGGCGGCGGCTTGAGCAAGGTCTGGCGGACGAAAACCTCAATCCGCCCGCGTTCAACCACCGCCTGCACCGCCTTGCGCATCTCGGATTCATATTCCCCCCAGCCGCGTGGCAAATTGAGCTTCAGTTCGAAAAAACGCTGATTGAGCGCGCGAATTTCCGCCAATACTTGGACTCCGCCGCGCCCCAGTTGCGCGCGCCCGAATCCGGTCATACTCCGCATCTGTACCTCATTTTTTCCCATCCGTATGTCGCACCTTCTCAAGGCAGGTGCGATAAAGTTCGAGCGTCCCGCGCGCCATCGCCGCCATTCCGAAGCGCTCGGCTACCATGGCGCGTGCGTTCATGCCGAGCCGCCTTCGCACAGGTTCCTCCGTCAGCATTGAGATAGCGCGGGTCAGCGCGCACGCGTCGCCTGAGACGAACTTGTAGCCGGTCCGGCCGTCCTCGACCAATTCAGCCAATCCCCCGGCATCACTCACGACTACGGGTAAAGCGGATGCCATCGCTTCCAGGGCCGCCACCCCCAATCCCTCGTTGAGTGAGGGCAATACGAAAACATCCAGCGCCGACAGCAATGGGCGCGGATCATCAAGGTGCCCCATGAAATTTACCATCGGCGCGATTTCGAGCCGCTTAACGTCGTCAAGCAGCGGCGTGCGCATCGATCCCTCGCCCGCAATGAAGCACCGGATGGGGCCAGTTGCTTTTTCGCGCGTTAATCGAGCGATCGCTTCGAGCAGCAGGCGATGTCCCTTGCGCGGCTCCAACGCCGCCACCGTGCCGATTGCGAACTCCCCGTCTTTGAGTCCTAAGGCTGACCGCGCGTGAGCGCGGACCGGTTGGGAAGGGGGCGAAAATTGCTCGCAGTCGACGCCGCTGGGGATAATCGTGATACGTTCTCTTGCGACACCGGCGCGCGACAAGGCCACCGCCACTGGGCTTGAGATGGCCGCAACCCCGTCGACCGCCCGTCCGTACAGCCATCGTGCGAACAGCCGGTTTGGCACGTAATCCATCCGCCGCGTCACCACCCGCGCCCGTCCATCCCCGAATGCGTACGGTGCCAGCGCATGCGCGCGTGCGGTATGAAAATGAACCACATCGAAGCGTTCGCGTTGCAGCAAATTGTGCAGGTGTATGCCCGCGCCTACATCAAGTGAATTGCGGATTCGCAAGGAATGGCAGCGTACGCCCTGCTGATGCGCACGTTGTGTCAGCGCGCCGTCGGGATCGCAGGCCAGCTCCGCACGGCAGCCCATCGCTCGCAAGGCCACTGTTAGCCCCAAAACCTGGGTTTCTCCGCCGCCGAATCCGCGCTCTGGATCGACGCCAATGACGCTGATCCGGCCTAGTTCGGCGGATGGCCATCTAGTTCTTCCGCTGCCGATGATGGCGTCACCCGATGCGTCCGCTTTCAAGCTCTTCGCCCCATCGCATTGTCCGCCGCTTGGTTCATCGATGTGGGTTGGTTAGTCAAAAAACCGGTAGTACAGAATCGCCGCCATCGCCTTCACGCCATCGCGCCAGCCAATTTTTTTCCCTTCTTCATAGGTGCGCCCGGAATAGGAGATCGGCACTTCATAAATTCGCCAGCCCGCGCGCGCCGCCTTACAGGTGATCTCGGGCTCGAAGGTGAAACGATCGGCGCTCAATCGCAGCTCCAGCAGCTTGTCGCGCCGAAACGCCTTCATCCCGGTCTCCATGTCGCTCAAGTTAAGATTGCTGAATATGTTGGACAACAACGTCAGCATGCGGTTACCGAAATAATGCCAAAAAAACAGCACGCGATGCGGCCCACCGAGAAAGCGCGAACCATACACCATTTCGGCGCGCCCGTCGGAAAGCGGCACCAGCAGGTTGTGGTAATCGCCCGGGTCATACTCGAGGTCGGCGTCCTGCACCACCACCAGCGGTTTTTTCGCGGCGGCAAAGCCGAGCCGCAAGGCGGCTCCCTTACCCCGATTGACCGCATGGAAGAAGCAATGAACGTTCGGATGAGTGTATCGCTTTAGAAACTCGCGCGTGCCGTCAGTCGAGGCGTCATCCACGACCAGCACTTCGACGTCGCGGCCACAACCGAGCACGCGCTCGATCACCTGGCCGATGGTATTGATCTCGTTATAGACCGGGATCACCACCGAAATTGCGACTGGTTCCATTACGTTCGCGGGTTCTTCAAACAGCCGATGAGTGTTGTGCGCGATGGTCGCGCCGCTTCCGCCGTATCAGCATATTCACCACCCGCCGTCGCGTGGATTGCGGCTTGCGCCGACCCAAGGCCGCCACATAGGCGTACAGAAACCGCATCTGATCGGTGCGGCTCAATTCGGGCAGCTCGAAGCGCCCAAGTTGCACCAGGTTGCGCAACTGGCGCCGCTCGCTTCCGACAATAAAATTGCGCCGTGTACGTTCATGATCGATGAAGACAAAACGTGGCGGTTCACCGCGAACCACGAAAATGTTGTAGGGCGTCAGGTCTCCGTGTACGAATCCGCTTAGATGCAGCCGCGCAACTTCATGCCCTAGAGCGCGCATCAGCGCCCATTTGTGGACCGGCGGCCCCGCCTTAAGCGTCTCCATCAGGCCGAATATGCCCTGACCTTCAGCCCGGCGCGTAAGCAGGAGTTCCCTTCCGCCATTAATCTCGTGACCCCACAATAAAAGCGGGGCGGTCGCAAAGCCGGCGCGTGTCAGTGCGCGTGTGACCCCCTGAACATGGGCCGCTGGCGAGTCGCGGAGCAGACGTTTCACCCGGCCGATGCCAGTGGGGGCGTCCAGAATCTTGACGAACATGTCCGCGCCGATGTTGCCAGGCGGCGAACCCGTGATTCGATAAGTGGTGGCGTGGCGGGAGCGGCGATGCGGCGCGCCCGGCACACTAATCGCCGTTACGGCCGACTGGAGGAGTTCCTTTGGCTTTGCGACCTCGCTATCGCCGATGCGAACCCGCCAGCCGTCGCAATCCAGAGTTGATAGTGCCGGCATATTCATCAATGCCCGATTGCGTCACTCGCGCGCTCGTATTCGCCGTCGAGGGAAGACCATGACGGGAGCTTATGCGAGGTGACCATCGCGCGCCTGACCGCCGCTGCGACCTCTTCAGGCGCGATGCGCCGCATGCATTCACCTCCGATTGGACATTGGCGCAAATAGCACGGATGACAGGGTATAGCGGCGGTCAGCGCAAACTCGGCATAACCCCACGGTGCCGAACGCGCGGGCGCGGTAGCTCCCCACAACGACACCACCGGACATCCTACAGCCGCGGCGATATGCAT
>JBOHWM010000600.1:0-2491 GCA_050736555.1 Binataceae bacterium (SeqCode) | reverse complement strand
GTTCATGGAGAAGACCGAGACGTCCACGCGTGGAAGGATCGTGCTCGCGACCGTGAAGGGCGACGTCCACGATATCGGCAAGAACCTGGTCGATATTATTCTCAGCAACAATGGCTACCGCGTGGTCAATCTCGGGATAAAGGTGCCACCCGAGGAATTGATAGCGGCTTATAAAAAGCATCGGCCCAACGCGATTGGGCTCTCCGGGTTACTGGTCAAGTCGGCGCAAATGATGGTTGCGACGGCTCAGGACCTCAAGGCCGCCGACATTCGCTGCCCCATCCTGGTCGGCGGGGCGGCGCTATCCGCCCGCTTTACGCGGCTCAAGATTGCACCCGAGTATGACGGTTTGGTGGCCTACGCCAACGATGCCATGTTGGGGCTCGAACTTGCCCATCAGGTGATGGATCCGGGTCGGCGCGAAGCTCTCAATTCCGCCCTCCATGAGGAAGCCGAAAAGATGCGGCGCGCGGTGGTTAAACCCGCCGACACCAAGCCCAAAGCTGAACGGCGCGGATCCGTGGTGCGCCACGACGGCGCGATTCCGGAGCCGCCCGATCTCAGGCAGCACGTTGTGCGCGATTACGATTTGCAAGAAATCCTGCGTTACGTAAATCCAGTGATGCTCTACTCGCGCCATCTGGGTTTGCGCAATTTCGAACATGCGCTCGCCTCCGGCGATCCGAAAGCGCGTGATTTGCAGGCGGCGGTCGACGCGGTTGAGGATGAGATGCTGGCGCGGCCCGATATTACCGCCCGCGCCATCTACCGCTTTTTCCCGGCGCATTCCGACGGTGATCGCAGGCTGCGCGTCTATGCCCCCGACGGCAAACGCGTGCTGGAGAGTTTGACTTTCGGCCGCCAGTCCGCCGAACCGGGGCTGTGTCTGGCGGATTACGTGATGCCGCAGACCTCGGAGCGGATGGATTATCTGGCAATGTTCATCACCAGCATCGGTAACGGCGTGCGCGCATTGGCCGAGGAATGGAAGGAGGGCGGAGAATATCTGCGCTCGCATATCCTGCAAGTGCTGGCGCTGGAGGGAGCGGAGGCGTTTGCCGAGTTGCTGCATTTGAAAATCCGCCAGATGTGGGGCATTGGCGATCCGCCCGGCTTGACGCTCAAGGACATGTTCCAAGCCCATTACCACGGTAAACGTTTTTCCTTTGGCTATCCGGCCTGTCCGCGACTGGAGGACCAGGCGCAGTTATTCCGTTTGCTGGAAGTCGAACAAGCGGGTCTTGGCGTGCAGTTGACGGAAGGCTACATGATGGACCCTGAGAGTTCAGTCAGCGCGATGGTTTTCCATCATCCCGAGGCCAAGTACTTCAGCCTTTCGCAAGATGATATCGAGCGTCTGGAAAAGGAGCTGCGGCCGGCGCAATCGCAAACCGGCTAACCGTGGACTGCGCGTCGCACTCAGCGTTGTAATAGCGCGCGGGCGTGATACAACGCGGCGATTGTTTTGGCATCGATAATCTGACCTCGTGAGACCATCTCGCAGGCCTGCTCGAATGGCACCTGTTCCACGCGTATCACCTCGTCGGCGTCCAGATGGCGGGCGGCGGGCGAAAGTTCGCGCGCCATGAAGAGTTCGATACGTTCATCGCAGAAACTGGGAATTGTGACGATCGCGCCCAACCGATCCCATCGCCGGGCGATCAAACCAGCTTCCTCGCGCAGTTCCCGCTCGGCGCATTGACGCGCCGTTTCTCCATCGTTGCGGCATCCGGCGGGAATCTCGCGCAACCATCCGCCGATTGCGTGACGATACTGGCTCAGCATCGCGACGTTGCCTCCCGCGTCCAATGCGACTATCGCGCTTGCGCCCGGATGGCGAATGACAGCGAGCTCGACGCTAACACCGTTGGGCAGCGCGGCCGTCTCCACGCCGAGATCAACCACGCCTAGTTTCAGTACCTGACGCCGATTTGAAGACATAAGCTCCCTTGGATACCCGAACGATTACAACCCAAGAATTATTCGGCTACCGCAATAGCCGTTACAAAATCTGAGCGAATTCCCAATGACTAAAGCGCCATCATGGGGCGCGCCCTAGGATCATCCCCGCCAGGACCGGATAATCAAGGCCGGAGAAAAAATCTCGGCGAGAGGCCGATTTTGACTCGTGGTTCGAAATTCACAGATGTCGTCGGACGTTCGGGCGCTGGCCGTACGCCCAACCAACAATAAACCCGGGCTGATCGTCTAATTACCCCAGGAGTCACAAGCATGGCGCAAAGGATCGAAGATTACGCGATTGTCGGCAACACCCATACCGTGGCGATGGTTGGCCGCGACGGTTCGATCGATTGGCTCTGTATGCCGCGCTTCGATTCGGGCGCATGCTTTGCCGCCCTGCTTGGCGACAAGGAAAACGGCAGTTGGCTATTGACACCGGAGGCGCCGGTGAAAACCGTGCGTCGCCATTATCGCGGCGACACGTTAGTGCTCGAAACCGAATTTGAACTGGTGGGCGGCGAAAGGGTCG
>JBOHWM010000599.1:0-3743 GCA_050736555.1 Binataceae bacterium (SeqCode) | reverse complement strand
CGGTTGACGGGCTCCGTTTATTCCTATTGTTTGTAGCCGAAGCGCCGCAGTATCGCATGACGATCAGCCTGTTCCTTTTCGCCCTCCACGCCGAGCGGTGACGCCCCATCGATGACGCCGATCACGCCACGGGCGCCGTCATGCTCGGCAACGATGATGGATGCGGCATTAGCCGTGGCGCAAAAGACCGTGCACACCTCAGCCACCGCCTTGATCTGATTGAGTACGTTGACCGGAAAGGCATTACCGAGCATCACGACGAACACATGGCCGGCCGCCAGCGCTTGCGCGCATTCAGTTGCCGCATGCTCGAGTTGCTCATCCGTGCCGGTATGACGGATGAGGCACGGTCCCGAAGCCTCGCAGAAGGCGAGGCCGAATTTGATCCCAGGTACGGCTTGCACCAAGGTCTCGTAGAGGTCTTCAACCGTCTTGATGAAGTGCGCCTGGCCCACGATCACGTTGATGTCGGCGCTTGGCTTGTGGATAGCGATCGCTTTCAGCTCCATCTGTGATTGCTCTTTACCCGCGTTGATTACAGGATGATAGGGCAGTGGAGGCGGGGTCGAAAGTCGCGAGTCAGATGCGCGCCAAACCGGCCGCATTGCCGGGTTATTTTTATCGGTTGACGGCGCGTGCCCAAGCCATTTACCTGCGCAGCAACCACATCGAGCGTTTTGAACTGATCCCCGGCCGTTCGGCGTTCACGACGCTGGCGGCGTTGATGAGTGCGCTTGAAGGCGGAGCGCCGGCGGTGGTCGAAGGTGGCGCGCAAACCCTCGTTAACGAACTGTGCCGCTGCCTGGGAGTGCGGCCGGTGCGCGTGAAAGTGCGCGGCGTCAGGCCGCGCAACAGTTACAGCGAATTGCATGGGATTTTTTATCCGCGCGGTGCCGGGCGCCGGCCGGCTACAGGTCGGGCTACGACACCGTCTGAACCGCTCATCGTGTTGTGGATGCGGACCGCGCAACGTCACGACGTGGTGAAACCCAAAACCTTCGTGCGGACCCTGATGCATGAACTGGCGCATTATCTCGATTACAGCCTGCTCAAGCTGGGCGATTCCTATCATACGGCGGGCTTTTTCAAGCGCGAGTCATATCTCGTGCGGATGCTGTTCCAGCCCGCGCATCAACCGTGATACGGAGGCATACAGGTAAACAATTTGCGGATTGGGCATTAAACTCTGTTCCCCAGGCGAAACTAAGTGAAGCCGATCAGGCGAGTCCGCGAGCTGCGTATAATTGAGCCATGGTGCGATGGGAATATTCGTCCGAATTCGTAACGCGATCTCGCCGCGTACACGCATGTTCAACCGTTTGGCGGTGATCGCGGGACGTCAATGGGAATTGGCCGAGCTTCTCAAGAAACATGTGGGATTGTGCAACTACATTAATATCAAAAGCGGGCTCGCCCGCCTCGCTGAGTCCCAGGATGCGCAAGTCCGCAACATGCGAGCGCTGCTGTCAGCGCATGGGGTATGGGCGCGATTGCCCGAGCGGCCGGTCGGCGGGGCCAGTAACTGGGAGCGTCTGAGTGGTGACCTGGCGCTGTTGGTTGAAGTGTGCCGTGATCTGAATCTGTGCGCGGTGGAAGCGGAATCTATCGATAACCAGATCGTGACTAAATTGCGGGAAATCGCGGCGGTGCTCGATCGCGACGGCGGCGAGTTGCGTGACCTCGCCCTCAAATGTGATCCACATGCGCTGAATTAACCCGCGCATGCCCACTGCCCGGACTCGGGCCCTCAGAGATAGCGGTTGAGACCGGCGCGACGCAGTTGTTCGATCACCTTGCGCACATCTTGAGTGCGGGAACGGTGCGCGATAAGGATGGCGTCGTCGGTATCGACTGCGACCAAATCGCTAACTCCGAGCAGGACCATCAGGCGCTTGCCGCCGCGCGCAAGTACCCCTTCACTATCGAGCGTGAGCACGTTGCCATGCAGCACATTGGGCGTGCGTCCGCGCAAGGCCTCCCATAAACCCTCCCAACTACCCACGTCATGCCAATCGAAGCTTGCCTTCACGCCTATGACGTCTGCGCTTCTCTCGACGATGACCCGGTCGAACGAATCGAATTCGAGTTTGCGATACGCGCGCGCGAGTGCGCTTCCGCGCATTTTTGGCAACGCTGACATGGCGTCGGCCAATTCCGGCGCATGTATTTTCAAGGCGGCGGCGAGTGCATCGGTGCGAGTAACGAAAATTCCGGCGTTCCAGAGAAAGCGCCCCGATTTGACCATACGCGCGGCCAGCTTCGGCGAGGGCTTTTCGATAAAACGCTCGACCTTGAAACCGTCACCGACCGCGGCGCCGATCTTTTGATAGCCATAACCTGATTCCGGCCGTGTCGGAGTGACGCCGATGACCACCAGCCGCTGGCCGCCACGGGTCAGCGCCATGGCCTTGTTCAATGTGTGGCGGAAACCCGCCGCTGGCCGCATGTAATGGTCAGCCGGCATCGCGGCAATCACACTCTGTTCACCGAGTCGCTGACTAATCACGCCGGCGCCATAGGTGATTGCGACGGCGGTGCCGCGTCCCTCCGGTTCGACGATCAAATTGGCGCTTGGAATCAGCCGCCCGAGCGCACGGCGAATCGGCGCGGCCTGATCGGCCGAGACCAGAACGAACACGAACTCGCGCGGAATCAGCGGTTGTGTGCGAGCGATCGTGTCCGCGAGCAGCGAAGTCTTGCCGTTGATCGAAAAGAGTGGTTTGGGGCGGCTGGTCCGGCTTTCCGGCCAGAATCGGGTGCCTCGCCCGCCAGCGATAATCAGCGCCGCCGCGCGTCCCTGAGGACGAGATCGATTGGTGTTCAGACGTTCGCGCCCAGTTCTTCGAGCTTGCGTTCGAACAGCGATCGGATTTCACCCAGGCTCTTTTCGTCCTGAGCCTCGAAGCGCATCACCAGAGCCGGCTGCGTATTAGACGCCCGCACCAGCCCCCATCCATGCGGGAACTTCACGCGCGCACCGTCGATATCGATGGTTTCATAATGCGCACGAAAATATTCGGTGGCTTTGCGCACCACTTCGAACTTACGGTCGTCGGGGCAATCGAGGCGAATTTCGGGCGTGTAGAAAGTACGAGGCAAATCCGCCAGCAGCGCGCCCAGGCCTTTGCCCTCACGGCTGATAATTTCGAGCAGGCGCATCGACGCGTAGATGGCATCGTCGAAGCCGTAATAGCGATCGTTGAAGAACATATGGCCGCTCATCTCACCGGCCAGAGCCGCGTTCTCCTGTTTGAGCTTGCTCTTGATGAGCGAATGACCGGTTTTCCACATGATCGGACGGCCGCCACGAGCCGCGATATCATCGTACAACCGTTGTGAGCATTTGACATCGCCGATAATCGCCGCGCCCGCGCGCTCCTGGAGAATCGAGCGTGAGAAGACCACCATCAGTTCGTCACCCCAGACGATACGGCCGTTTTCGTCAACCGTGCCGACCCGGTCCGCGTCGCCGTCATAGGCGATACCAATTTGCGCGCCACTCGTCTTAACCGCCTTTATCAGGTCGCGCATATTCTCTTCCACGGTCGGATCGGGATGATGATTGGGAAAGCGACCGTCCATCTCGATATACAGTTCGACCGTTTCCAGTCCCATCTCGCGCATCAGCGGAGCCGCGACCACGCCGCCGCAGCCGTTGCCGCCATCGACCGCCACTTTGAGCGGGAGGTCGAACTTGAGATGACTTTTGATAAAATCGCGGTAATCCGGCAACACCGGACGCG
>JBOHWM010000598.1:0-1648 GCA_050736555.1 Binataceae bacterium (SeqCode) | reverse complement strand
GCTCGGCGGTGGTCGCGCTGGGTTCGGATTTGGGCGACAACAAAGCCGCATTAGTGGTCGCGGTAACGCCCGACCTGACCAAAAAAATCAAGGCAGGCGACATCATTAAGCAAATCGCGCCGATTGTGGATGGCAGCGGCGGCGGTCGCTCCGATTTCGCCCAGGCCGGAGGGCGTGACGCGAGTCGCCTTGAAGAAGCGCTCGCACGCGTCGCCACACTTGCAGCATGAGATTGTCCTCCGCGACGCTAGAGCGGAGGCCGTCCACGGCCGCGGCGAGCTGCGTTAGGATCTGACGGTGCCGGGCTTTAACCGCGGGCCCGATCAAGTTACGATAAATTCCCGCATGCGAACGGACGCGAATGAACACGCTAACGAACCTGACAAGAGGGTGAACGGTACCATTTCCCAATCAACATCCGAAGACTCGCTCGAACTTCATTTCGACGACCATCACCATTTCACCGAGCTGGTTGGCCAGCATGACGGCAATCTTCGCACGGTCGAGCACGAGTTGGGCGTGCGTATTGGTGTCAACGGCAGCACCCTGAAAATCTCCGGCGGCCATGACGAACAGGCGCTGTCGGGCAAGCTTTTGGGTGAACTCTACGAGTTGCTCAAGGACGGCTATCCGATTTATGGCAGCGACGTCGAATACGCGATTCGAATCCTGCGCGCCGACCATAATACCGACCTGAAGGACATCTTCCTTGATACGGTTTATGTTTCGGCTCACAAACGCGTCATCTCGCCCAAAAGCATCAACCAGAAAAAATATATCGACGCGATCCGCAATCACGACATCGTTTTCGGCATTGGGCCAGCGGGAACCGGCAAAACTTATCTCGCGATGGCGATGGCCTTGGCGGCGCTGATGAAGAACCAAGTGGCTCGGATGGTGCTATGCCGTCCGGCGGTGGAAGCAGGAGAGAAGCTCGGCTTTCTTCCGGGCGACCTGGCGGAGAAGGTCAATCCCTACTTGCGGCCATTATACGACGCGCTGCACGACATGGTGGATTTTGACCGCGCGCGGCGGATGCTCGAGCGCGGCACGATTGAAGTCGCGCCGCTCGCCTTTATGCGCGGGCGTACGCTCAACGATTCCTTCATCATATTGGATGAAGCGCAGAATACGACCTCCGAGCAGATGAAGATGTTTCTCACGCGAATGGGCTACGATTCCAAGGCGGTGATCACCGGCGATGTCACACAGATCGACCTGCCCAGTGGCAAACTTTCGGGGCTCAAGGAAGCGCGCACGGTGCTCGCCAATACGCCTGGTATCAGCTTTATCCATTTCAACGAGCGCGACGTCGTGCGTCATCGCCTGGTACAGGCTGTAATCACCGCGTACGAATCCTTCAGCGGCGATCGGACCGAACCCCAAGCGCCGGAAAAGCGCAACGAGTGAGCCTGTGCCGGTCGAATTAAGGTGCGATACCGCGGGTGCGCGCGGGCTAAGCGAAAAGCTGGCGGCTGACTCACGGCGGTTACTCGAATTGGCGGGACTGGCGCATTGTGAATTGTCGCTGGTGATGGTCGACGATGAGGCCATACGCGGATTCAATCGGGAGTTCAGGAGCAGGGACGAGGCGACCGACGTGCTGTCGTTTCCGCAGCTCGAGGCGGCGGAAGCGGCGCCTCTGAGG
>JBOHWM010000597.1:0-9485 GCA_050736555.1 Binataceae bacterium (SeqCode) | reverse complement strand
TAGCGGAATGAAGCCCAAGCCGTAGGCGTCGGCGGCCAGGCGAATGGTGACGCCCAAATCGGCCTGCGCCATCGCGATCGCGGCGGCCACCTCCAAATGGCCGGCGAATTCGCGCTTATAGCCTTGGACTTGCCCTGGCTTTAGTCCCGCCCCAAGCATCGTCTCATCGAGGAAGGCACGCGCACCGGCACCGCTTTCCCGATTGGCGATACTCAATCCCGGACGGCTCAAGTCGGCGCCGCCGCGAATTTCCAGCGGATTGCCGGGCGCGGTCGCGAAGCCCAATTCCCATCGCGCAAAATTGACTATGACCGCGCGGCGCGTACCAACCGCCGCGCGCACCATCGAGACATTGTATTCGTCGCTGCGCGGATCGCGGACATGCACGCCGGCGACGTGCGCGCGCCCCTCCATCAACGTGGCGAGTGCGTTGCGGCTGGAGCAAGACAAGCCGACGGCGCCGGTTTGCGGGCGGCGCCGCGCCAGCCATTCCGCTAGAACCGTCACAGCCGGGTCACAACCGGCGATCAAAAGCGTCGAATCGATTTCGTCCGTGGTGCGGAAGGTCGCTATCCGGGCGCGATGCCGATGGACGGAAGCGAGCATGCCCGTCGCCGGCGACAGCGTCAAGCGCACGCGTGGCTGGGCGACAGCGATTACCTTGCCACCGACACGGGCGAGCACCACTTTGGCCGCGATGCTTCCCGACGAGTCGCGTTCGCCCCACGGCACTTCGACATGATTGCCTTCGTCGCCGGTACCGAACAAATGCTCAACCGTCTCGCCCAGCGCGCGTGCCAAGCTTAAAGCCACCGCCACGCTGGGCTGATAGAGCCCCGCTTCGATTGCGCCGAGAGCCTGGCGCGAGATACCGGCGCGGCGGGCAAGTTCCAGCTGGCTGCAATTCACCGCCAGGCGCGCGCGTCGGATTGTGTCGCGTTCAACCGCCATTATACTTGCCAATACGCTCGTATCATGGCATAAGCACTATCCGTGATCCAAGCCATAACCAGTATCTATCCGCGCCTGCGAATAGCGGCAATCTTCCTTATCACGACCCTTGCGCTAACGCCGGCACGGCCCTCCATGGCGTGGGACGGTGGCGCCAGCGCCGCCTCGTTTGGCGATGCCATCCAGGACTATTTCCTCGATTGGTTTTCACGGGTGACGCGCATCCAGAATGAACAGCCTCATTGGATAACGCCGTTGGTCACGGTGACGCCGCGACTGGAAGAGGAATTACGCTATGACCAATTCTGGCAGTCGCGGCCACACGGCGTGGCCACCGATAATTTCGGCGGCGGCAAAGGGCTTGAGCTGATTCCCTTCCAGAATATCGAGGTCATCCTGGGCATCCCGGCCTGGATTGCGCATAACGGGGCGATCCAGCGCGCGAGCGCTAAAAAGCATCCGCTGACGGACGGATGGGCGGATGAAACCTTCCTGATCAAGTATCGCCTATTATCCGCCAATGAAGAAGCCGGCAACTACATCGTGACGGCATTCATGGGCTTCAGCGCGCCGACCGGAGATGACGGCAACAGCAATCATCACGGCATCTTCACGCCCACAATCGCCGCTGGCAAAGGCTTTGGCAATTTCGACGTGCAGACCACCGCGGGAATTGCGCTGCCCGACGGCGGCCTGCAGCGCCTCGGCATGCCGCTAAACTGGAACGCCGCGTTTCAGTACCACGTCTTGCGATACTTTTGGCCCGAATTCGAAGTCAACTACACTTGGTGGCCAAACGGCGAGCGCGAGGGCGAAAGCCAGGTCTTTCTCACGCCTGGAATCGTCATCGGGCGTATTCCGATTCACGATCGCGTCGGCCTCACGATAGGCGCGGGCTACCAGGTCGCGGTGACAAAAAACCCTGAATATAATCACAGCGTAATTTTCTCCGGCCGTATCCCAGTTTAGCGGTAATCTCTCAAGTATATGCGAATATCTTCCATTGCTGACTAGCTAATGGCTCGAATGAGGACTGGCTATACGATTCGAGTTTCCCTGATTATTGTGGCCGCGGTATTTTGGACGGTCACGACGACACGCGCGCAAACCCTGACACCGCTCAGCGTGGCTTACGCCGGCTCGATGGGCGCGCTGATGGACGGCGGAATCAAACCAGCGATCACGCGCGCGCTGGGGGCGGACCTGCGCGGCCGTGCGCAAGGCTCGACCGGGCTGGCCAACCTGATCGTGGCCGGCTCGATCCGCCCCGACGTATTCATCGCGGTGACACCCGCGCCGATGCGAATCGTGCTGCGGGCCGGCAAAGCGCGCGTCGCGCTTCCGATCGCGCGCACCGAAATGGTGATTGCCTACAGCCGTCGTGGACGCTACGCGGCGGCGTTGTCCCAGGCCAACCGTACGGGCGCGAAGCCCTGGTGGCAAATTCTCGAAACGCCGAGCTTTCGCTTTGGCCGTACCGATCCCTTGACCGACCCGCAAGGACTCAACACTATCTTCATGATGCGGCTGGCCGAGGGCTATTATCATCAGCCGGGACTGGCGGTGAAGATTCTGGGCGCGCCGATAAACCGCCAGCAGATTTTTGAAGAGCCGCAGGTGATGGCGCGGGTTCAAGCCGAACAAATCGACGCGAGCGCGGCTTATAAAACCCAGCCGGCGGCATTGGGCCTTGCTTACGTCTCATTGCCGGCGGCGATCAATCTCGGCGACGCCGCGATGGAGAACTCTTATCGGAGGGTGAAGCTTAATCTCAATGGCAAGACTTTTCGTCCGCTGCCGCTGGTGTTTTACGCGGCGGTAATCAACGGCGCACCACATCCCAAGCTCGCCGCTCATTTTGTGCAATGGCTACAGGGTTCAGCCGCCAAACGGATCTTCGCGCGCTACCATTACGACCAGCCCGGCCAGGCCCGGCCGCTGAGCCAGTAAGCGCCGCGCGCACGCGATGGTGGCGGCGCCTGCTGATGCTGGCGTTCGCGCTGGCGCTATTGTATCCACTGGCTGGCCTGCTTACCCCGGTCGGCTCGTGGCAATGGAACGGTAGTATCCCGGGCTCGACCGCGTCGTCGGTCGAAGTCTCGCTAATTCTGACGGCCTTGGCGATGATCGCGGACGTGTTGATCGGCACGCCGGTGGCGATTTATTTGACGCGGCTTAAGGGACCGGAGCGAATCGTATGGGAAGCCGCCATTCTGATTTCGGTGCTGATGCCTCCGCTCGCCCTGGGCATCCTGTTGTCGCTGTCATTCGGGCCGCAAACCGTTATCGGTGCGTGGCTGCTACAAATCGGCGTGCCGGCCAGCAACAGTCCGATCGCCTTTACCGTCACGCAGATTTACGTGAGCATCGGTTACTACATTGTGGCGGCGCGTGCGGCGTTTGCCGCGGTGCCGCACGAACTTGAACAGGTGGCGGCACTGCTGGGCGATTCGCCTTGGCGCGTCTTTCGCCGCGTGACCCTGCCGCTATCGCGGCTGGGGCTCGCCGCGGCGGTAAGCCTGGCCTGGGTGCGCGCGCTGGGCGAATTTGGCGCGGTTATCGTGACGTCGTATTATCCGGCCGGGATGCCGGTGCAAATCTGGATCAATCTGCAGGACGGCGGGATGCCAGCGGTGATGCCGCTGCTGGTAATTTTTCTGCTCGCCGCGTTGCCCTTGCCCTGGCTCATCCATTTGTTGGCGGAAAGACCCTCCGGACATGCTTGACGCGTATATTGTCAAGGCGCGCGACGCCTTCACCCTCGAAGTGCGATTGCGCTTGTTACCGGGCGAGCGCCTGGCGTTGTTCGGCGCCTCGGGCGTGGGCAAGAGCACCCTGCTCTCGTGCATTGCGGGACTCGAAACCCCGGACAGCGGCGAGGTGCGGCTGAACGGCTTGCGCTTGTTTCCGCCTAGTCTGCCGTTGCATCGGCGGCCGTTGGCCTATCTCACGCAGGGCGACTTTCTCTTTCCTCATCTGAGCGTGGCCGAGAACGTGTGCTTCGGCCTTGGCGGTCATCGTAACGGGACGCAAAAATGGCTGGACGAATTGCGCGAGCGGCTGAAGCTCGAGGCCATCTGGGATCAGCCGGCCACGCGTATCTCCGGCGGTCAATCGCGGCGGGTGGCATTGGCGCGGATGCTGGCGCGGCAGCCGCCACTGGTGCTGCTCGACGAACCCTTTACCGCGCTCGATATCGCCACGACCAACGACCTTGTTGCCGCGCTGCTCGAATGGCAGCTACGGTGCGGCTTCATTCTTATCGCGGTGGATCATCGTTCCGAGATTCTTTCACGGCTGTGCTCGAAGACAGCGTTGATGGAAGCGGGCCGTATCGTGCGCCTCAGCGAAGCGGGCGCATGATCGAAGCGGAGCGGATGCGAAGCGAGAAATTTTAGACTCTGAAATTCTTTGCCATCCTCTGTTTCCGAACGCAGCTCCGTGGGCACTTTCATTGGCGCGCCCGATCTATTATGATTTACGCGATTTACTAAGTGATCTATTCCGCGCCGGGCCGCGCCGAAGCTAACACGCTTCGAGCGGCACGCCGCGAGTCTATGGAGGGTCCAATGGCAATTCATCTCGGCGGCGTGGCGCCTGATTTCACGCAGGAATCCACGGAAGGAACGATTAAATTCCATGACTGGATTGGCAATCATTGGGCGGTGCTGTTCTCGCACCCCAAGGACTTCACGCCGGTGTGCACCACCGAGCTCGGCGCGGTGGCGCGGCTCAAGGCCGAATTCGACAAGCGCGATTGCAAGGTGATCGCGGTTAGCGTTGACGATGTCGCCTCGCACAAGCGCTGGATCGGCGATATCGAAGAGACGCAGAAGACCAGGATGAACTACCCCATCCTGGGCGACGCTGATCGCAAGGTCTCGACGGCCTACGACATGATCCATCCGGAGGCCAATGACACGCTCACGGTGCGCTCGGTCTTCGTCATCGACAACAACAAGAAGGTGCGCCTGATGATCACCTATCCGGCCAGCACCGGCCGCAATTTTCCGGAATTGCTGCGCGTGATCGATTCGTTGCAACTGACGGATAAGTACTCGGTCGCCACGCCGGTGGACTGGAAGCAGGGCGAGGATGTCGTGATCGCGCCTTCGATCCAGGACCCCAACGTGCTCAAGGAAAAATTCCCCAAGGGTTTTCGTGAGCTGCGTCCGTATCTGCGCATGACGCCGCAGCCGCCGCAGTCGAAGTAAGGGTACCGTTTCGAAGCCTCGGATGCCCGGCTTGCGTGGAGCCGGGCGTTTTCTGACGTTCCCGCCAGGTCGCTCTCGTCACTTGCGCTTTACGCATGCGCGCGGCGGCCACACATTTTCGAGGCATCCCGGAATCATCAGTGCGTGGCTTGCCGCCGTGATCGATGACGGGTTATGTTCTTAATACCGCGTCGCATATTCGGGCTGGGCGATTTTCCCTGAGCACCCGTCTGCGGAGACGGCCAGGCGAAGTTCAATGACCGAATCCCATTCAGAATTGTTAAATCACAGGCATGCTGGCAATGGTGTAAGCCGTCATAGCCAGCCTTCACGCCTGATCGTAATGTCCAACCGAGCGCCAATCCGGATCGTGCGCGAAGGCGGCAAGGAAAAGCTCGAACCGACCGTGGGTGGTGTCGGCACGACCTTTCTGCGGCTGTTGGAACGCCATGGCGGTTTATGGATTGCGTGGTCGGGCGGCCAGAAGACTCCGGCACCACGCCTGATGCCGCCGGAAAATCCGCGCTTCAAAATTATTTTCGCTCCACTCACCGAGCACGACATCTCCGATTATTACTACGGCATGTGTAATCGCGGCATCTGGCCGTTGATGCACTTCATGACACCGAATTGCCATTTCAGCACCCAGCATTGGACCCGTTACGAGCGCGTCAACCGCGTTTTTGCCGATATTGCGGTGCGCGAATCGCGTCCGGACGAGATCCTATGGGTGCAGGATTTCCATCTCGCACTGGTGCCGCGCCTGGTACGCGAACAGCGCCCGGAACTGCCCATCGGAATTTTCTGGCACGTGCCGTTTCCACCTGAGCAGTTGATGCGGATTCTGCCGTGGCGCTCCGAATTCCTGCGCGGAATGCTTGGCAGCACCCTGATCGGTTTCCATACGCAATCCTACGCCACGCATTTTATTAACTGCTGTGAGGGCATCCTGGCCTTGCCTGTTGACCGCAAACACAGCGAGGTCATAGTCGGCGAACGGCGCGTCAAGGTGGGCGCATTTCCACTAGGTATTCCGTCGGATTTTTTTGCCGATTTGGCGGCGAGTCCGCGCGTGAAGGCGCGCACCGAGCGCATCCGCCGGGCAGTGCGTACGCCAGTGTTGATCCTGGGCGCCGATCGGCTCGACTACACCAAGGGTATCCTCGAACGGTTGCTAGGTTTCGAGCGTTTCCTTGAGCTGAACCCGGCGTGGCATCGGCGCGTTACTCTCGTGCTGATCGCGGTGCCGTCACGCACTAAAGTCGCCGACTACGCGATGCTCAAACGGCAATTGGATGAATTGGTCGGGCGCATCGTCGGACGCTATTCGTCTGAAGGATGGGTGCCGATTCGCTATTTGTATACGCAGTTCGGTGCCGAGGAGCTGGTGGCCTATTATCAGGCGGCCGATGTCGCGCTGCTCACCCCGTTGCGCGACGGCATGAACCTGGTGGCCAAGGAATATCTGGCCTCTCATCTGGCTGACGATGGGGTGCTGATCCTGAGCGAATTCGCGGGCGCGGCCGAGGAATTGACCCAGGCGTTGCTGGTGAATCCGTACGACGCCGACCAGATTGCCGCGGGGTTAAAGCAGGCGGTCGAGATGAGCCCGGAGGAGCGCAGCCGGCGTTCGCGTGCGATGCGTGCCAGTATCCATCGCAACAATCTCGAACATTGGTCGGAGCATTTTCTCGATACGCTCGTGCCGGGAGGCTCTTTTGCCGAGCACGCCGCGACCGGCACGAACGCCTGAGCGCGTTCCCAAGCTCCTGCCCGGCGCCCTGCTGACCGATCTGCTTTCCCGCGGGCCACTTCTCCTTTGTCTTGATTATGACGGCACGCTGGCGGAAATCGTGCCGGATCCAGCCCGCGCTTACCCACTCACGGACGTGCGCGAAGCGCTAGAAAAACTGGCGGCGGCGCGTTCACGCGTCCGCGTCGCAATCGTCAGTGGGCGCGACCTCGCGACTTTGGAACGGCTGCTCGGCGGCGCTATCGAGGGTGTGATGATGGCGGGTACGCATGGTCTCGAACTCGTGGACGAAAACGGCCAGCGCCGGCTCGCGTCGGGCGCCGCCGCATGCGAGCCGGAACTGGACCGCGTGCGCGCCTGGCTTCAATCAGCCGCGCGTGAAAATGGCTTCACGATCGAAGACAAGGGTTGCGCGGTCGCTTTGCACTATCGCAACGCGCCGGTTGATAAGGCGGCGCAAGTCCGTGGCGCTTTCGAACGATTCGTGAAAGTCAACGCGCCTCACCTCAAATTGCAACCCGGCAAAATGGTGGTCGAGGCGTTGCCGGCGATCGCCGGCAAGGGCGTCGCCGTGAACGAACTCACCCGTCAAGCTGGAGCCGCTTTCACACCGGTTTATTTCGGTGATGACCTTACCGACGAGGACGCGTTCAGGGCCCTTGCGGGGCGCGGCGTCACGGTGCTGGTCGGTAAGGCGCGGCCAAGCGCCGCCACGTATCATGTGAGCGCGCCGCGCGTTGTGGCGGAGCTCCTGCGTGACCTCGCGCTTGTAGCCAATCTCTGATGCCGCCCTTGCCGCAATCCGCCCGGCAGATGCGCATCCCGCGATGACGGCGCTGATTCAGAAACGCGCGCATGGAGCCGCCTTTTTGCCCGCACCACCAACACCGGATCTTCCGCCATGCTTGCCAAGTGCCATCGGTGTTGTAAGAGTAACGAGACGTCCCGAATATCGAGGAAGTTTTTTCAATGGCAGGCAAGCTTTTTCCAGTGACAGTGGTTGGCTCATGGTCGCGGCCGGAATGGCTGGTGCATGCGTTGCGGCGCCGTCAGGACGGCGAAATCTCGGCGGCGGAATTCAACCGTATCGCGGATGAAGCGGTACTCGCCGCGATCAAATACGAAGAAGATGCCGGCGTCGATATTGTCAGTGATGGCGAGATGCGCCGCGACAATTTCTATTCGTTCGTGGTCGAGAAGATGTCCGGCATGCGCCTGATGAAGCTCTCCCAGTTGCTCGACTTCATGAAGGATCGCGCCGGCTTCGAGGAAATTCTGCGCGGACTCGACGTGCCGGCCTTCGCGATCAAAAGCCCGATCGCGATGGAGAAGATCCAACAGCGCGAAGGACTTGCCACCGACGAGGCGGCCTTTCTAAAGAAGCATACGCGGCGCCAGACCAAGGTGCCGATTCCGGGGCCGTACATGCTTACGCGTTCGAGCTGGTTCGAAGGCCTCTCGGATAAGGCCTATCCGACGCGTGAGGAGCTGGCCCGCGACATCGTCCGCATCATCCGCAATGAAATCATCGCGTTGAAAAAACTCGGTATCGATTTTATTCAGCTCGACGAGCCCTCGATTTCGCAAGTGGTATACGGCGACGAGGCCGAACAGACATTTATGTGCGCGGCGCTGGGATCGCGCACCGACCCGACTCATGAATTGGAGTTCGCCGTGCGCCTCGTCAATGAGGCGGTCGAAGGTATACACGGCGTCAAATTCGGCGTCCACGTATGCCGCGGCAATTGGAGCCGCAAGGAGGACGTGCTGCTGAGCGGCAACTATGGTCCGCTGCTGCCGTGGCTGATGCGCATGAACGTTGACCAACTGGTGCTGGAGATGGCGACTCCGCGCGCGGGCGAACTGGAAGTGTTCAAGGAATATCGCAACAGCAAGGAGTTGGGACTGGGCGTGTCAAATCCGCGCACCGATGAGGTCGAACGTCCCAATGAAATCGTCGCGCGCGTCAAGGATGTGCTCAAGTACTTTGAGCCCGAGAAGATTTATCTCAATCCGGATTGCGGTTTCGGCACCTTTGCCGAACGTTGTGTCAATACGCCCGAGATCGCCTATCGCAAATTACAGGCGATCGCTGAAGCCGCCGAAATCCTGCGCCACGAATACGCCTGAATTGTACTGCGCCACTAGCGAGGTATCCGATGGCAGAAGACAATACGCTTAACGGCCTGCACGTCGAAAAAATCACCGGGATTCTCGATTCGATGCGCGATGATCCCGAAACCCTTAAGGCGGTTACCGGCCCGTGGAAATCGCGCGTGGTATGGCAGGGCGGCTTCAAGGCCAAGGCCTACATGCGCAAGCATGTCGTGCAGATGGACGAACCCGAGGGTCTCGACGCCAGTGATTCCGCCGCCAGCGCGCATGAACAACTGCTCGCCGCCGTTGGTAGTTGCCTGACCGTTGGTTACGTGCTGAACGCGACGCGGCGCGGCGTCAAGCTGCATGACCTCGAGATCGCGCTGGAAGGCAATTTCGACAATATTCTCAAATGGGCTGGCCATAGCCCGGCGGGCAATCCCGGTTATCCCTCGATTACGGCGAAATGT
>JBOHWM010000596.1:0-5114 GCA_050736555.1 Binataceae bacterium (SeqCode) | reverse complement strand
TCGCCCTTGAGCACGCCGGCCTGAATCGCGGCGCCGATCGCGACCACTTCGTCCGGGTTCACACCCTTATGACCCTCGCGGCTGAAGAGCTTCTTGACGCGCTCCTGCACCGCTGGCATCCGGGTCATGCCGCCCACCAGCACTGCCTCGTTAATATCGCTAGTGCGCAATCCGGCATCCTTGAGCGCCGTTATGCAGGGGCCATCGAGCCGTTCGAGCAAATCCCCGCACAGCGCTTCGAGCTTCGCCCGCGTCAGCTTCATATTGAGATGCTTGGGGCCCGACTGGTCGGCCGTGATGAAGGGCAGGTTGATATCGGTTTCCATCACGGTTGAGAGCTCGCATTTCGCTTTCTCGGCCGCCTCCTTGAGGCGTTGCAAGGCCATCCGATCATTGCGTAAATCGATGCCCTGATCTTTCCTGAATTCGTCGGCCAGGTAGTCGATTATCCGTTGATCGAAATCCTCGCCACCAAGGAAGGTATCGCCATTGGTGGCTTTGACTTCGAAGACCCCTTCTCCCAATTCCAGGATCGAGATATCGAAGGTCCCGCCGCCGAGATCAAAGACCGCGATCTTCTCGTCTTTCTTCTTATCGAGGCCGTAAGCTAATGAAGCGGCGGTCGGCTCGTTGATAATCCGCAAGACGTTGAGACCGGCGATACGGCCAGCGTCCTTGGTAGCCTGCCGCTGATTGTCATTGAAGTAGGCGGGAACGGTGATGACCGCCTCGGTGACCTTCTCGCCGAGATAATCCTCGGCGGTTTGCTTCATCTTCTGCAGAATAAACGCCGAAATTTCCGGCGGACTGTATTTTTTACCCCGAATTTCAACCCAGGCGGCGCCGTCGTCATTCTTGAGCACCTTGTAGGGCAGAACTTTCACGGCCTTTTGCACTTCAGCATCTTCGAACCGGCGCCCCATCAGGCGCTTGATTGCAAAGACCGTATTGGTGGGATTGGTGATCGCCTGGCGTTTAGCGATCTGGCCGACCAACCGCTCACCGGAGTCGGTGAAGGCCACGACCGAAGGCGTCGTGCGACTGCCTTCCGAATTGGCGATCACCACTGGGTCGCCACCTTCCATGATCGCGACACAGCTATTGGTCGTGCCCAAGTCTATTCCGATTACTTTTGCCATTGTTCAGCAAACCTCTAAAGCTATCGATAACCACGTTTCAGGTATTTTCAACGCTCCGGATGCGCGATCATTCGTCCTTGTCCTCGGCGGAATTTTCCGAAGCCGCTTGCTTGGCCACCGAGACCCGCGCTGGCCGCAGCGTGCGGTCGCCGATCTGATAGCCGCGATGGAATTCCCGCACGACGGTGTTGGGCGGATGTTCTTCGCTGGGCTCATGTTCGACGGCCTCATGATGCTGAGGGTCAAACGGCTGGCCGACCGCCTCCACCGGAGTCACGCCTTGGGAGCGCAAGAAGTCCAGCAACGAGCGCAGCACCATCTCAACCCCTTCAACGATGGGTTTGCCGTTGCCGCCGCCGCGCGCCGCGTCGACCGCGCGCTCGAGATTGTCGACTATCGGTAGCAGTTCGCGTAGCAGGTTTTCGCGCTGGATGCGCACGGTTTCTTCACTTTGCTGGCGCGTTCGTTTGCGCACGTTTTCAGACTCCGCCAGCATGCGCAAGTATTTATCCCTGAATTCAGTCAGCTCTTTTTCTTTTTCCGCCAATTGGGCGCTGAGATCCTCGACTTGAGCCGCCGCCTGGGTTTTTCCCGGCGATGCGGCGGCATCTTCGGTCAACACGATCGGTTCGGTTTCCTCGGGTGAGGACGGTTGGTTTCGCTGTTCTTCCGGGCGTTTGAATTGATTTGTCATGGCGAAAATCCCACGCGAATTAATCTAAGCACTAATCGAAGCCATGCCAGTGATTTACAATGAAAATCGGGCTTCCACTGCCGGCTTTTACCTGGATTGGATGCGGCGACGACGGAAAGCGGACCGGCTAAGTTCTAAAATCCTTAAAGCTCAGCTAACTAAACGATCGCGCGGCGGAGCTTCAGCCAATAGTGGCGCGACCGCCATCGCCGCCAGGCAGAAGCCAACGTTGATCCAAAGCACGGCCGGTATGCTCCATCGTGCCGCCAGCCATCCTAGGACGATCATCGCGAAAGCGCCGACACCATTGGAAAAACCCAGCGCAAGTCCAGATCCCAGCGAGCGGTTCTCAGGCAGGAGATCTTGCCCGATTAGAATTTGCACCGGCATCGTGGCAAACACGACGATACCGAGAATACCAAGCGTGATCCACATGGCAAGACCGTGTGAAAGCAGCAGAAGTACCAGGAAAACCGCTGTGAACGCGGCTGATAGTGCGGTAATCGTGCGCCGCCCCAGCACGTCGGTCAGATGGCCGCCGACGAGATTGCCAATTATGCCAACGGTCAAGAGGACCGTTAGGAGTGATGCGCCGCTAACCAGTGAGCCGCCGCGCGACACCCACCATAGCGGCAGAAAAGTGACCAGGCTGTACATTACGGTGGCGCGCAGGCTCGAATATCCGACGAGCACCGCCAACGCCGGGATATGGCGGCGCAAGCTTGCGCGCGGCAGATCCGGATGGCGCGGAGGGATCGACGGAATGCGATGGAAGATGAAGGGCAGCGAGACTACCGCCGGAATCGCCATCAGCACCAGCCCGGTCATACCGAGCCATACCACCACAAGGCTCGCTAGCAGCGGCCAGATGCCGCGGCCCAATTCGCCTCCGATCAGAAAGGCTGATAACGAGAGGCCCTGCCGGTTCATCGGCAAACGCCTGACCGCGGCCAACGCCTGCGGATGAAACATTGCGCTGCCTCCGCCCACCAACAGGAGCGCGGCCAGGAGCGGCCAATATCCCGGCACGATGCCGACCGCTCCGCCGGCCAGCGCGCTGAGTCCGGCTCCGGCGATGACGAATGCGCGCCCACCGATTTCATCCGAAAACCATCCACACAACGGTTGCAGAGCTTGACCGATCAGCAACGCCGCCATCACCAGGCCGACCATCTTGAGCGGGATATGCAGCGACAACAATACGGCGGGCAAGACGCCGGGCAAGTAGCTCGAAGCGCCATCGTTGATAAAATGCGTCCATGAGAGCAGCAGCAGCGCTGTCGCCGGACGCTCATGCCGCGCGCCGGGTATGGTTGAGGCCGCAGAGGCGGTGAATGAATCGGCAAACGCGGGTTTTTGCGTATCGGACAGATCCATCGAACTACGGCTAAGAGGTACGCGCCAGAACGCGGTTGTACCGATATACTATCATCACGCGGTTTGGCCAAGGTTGGAGACTGGAGCGTGTCACGCGTCCATAGCAGACATCAGAAGGTATGCCGCACGTAGGTAACGTCGATAGACCGATTCGAAGCGATGAGCCGGATATGATGGTGAGCGAGTTGGTATTGGCGGGATGTGCGAAGGACCGGCAGCCCTTTGCAGGCTTCAGTGTTCGAGGGCGCGCGATAACGCCCGAGCGGTATAGCCTACCAGCGGGATAACGCGTTCGTAGTTCATCCGCACCGGCCCCACGACGGCAAGGCTGCCAAGCGGCATCGTGCCGCTGACATAAGAGGCCGCGACCACGGAGAGTCCGGAAAGACGCGCATCGAAATTTTCCGAACCAATCGAAACCATCGGTTCGTTATGCGCGAGATTTCGTTCGAGCAACTCAAGAAGGGCAGTTTTATCTTCGAGGGCGCGCAACAACTCCTTAAGCCGTGCCCGGTCGGAAAATTCAGGCTGTTCGAGGGCGTTGGTGCTGCCGTCCACGTACAGCGCAACGGGACTCGCATTGCGCGCAATCACACCGCCCAGCATCAACGTAGTACGCATGAAGCCGTCGTAGATCGCGCGGTCCTGTTTGAGCCGCTCCTCGATCCAGCGATGCGCCTGTTCGAGTGTGCGCCCCGCCAGCGCATCGTTCAAATAAGCGGCCATCCGCTCGAGTTCGTCCTGCGAACGGTCATGATCAATACGCACTACGCGATTGTAGACGGTCCCCTCGATCGTTACGAAAATCGCCAGCACCTCACATTCGCGCAAGCGTACGAAGGTGACACGCTCCAACCGCATTCCGTCGAGCCGCGGCCCCATTACCAGCGACGCCTGCCCACTCATCAAAGCGAGCAAGCGCGAGCTTTCGCGTACTATTTCGTTGACGTCCCCGGCCTGTGAGCCGGAGTAGTAGAGTTCAATTTGAGCCCGGTCTTCGAAAGCGATGCCTGGCCCCACCAGATGGTCGACGTAATATCGATAGCCTTTGTCAGTGGGAATACGCCCAGCCGAGGTATGCGGCTGGTGCAAATAGCCAGCTTCCTCCAATTCCGCCATTAGATTACGCACCATCGCGGCACGCACGCCGAGTGTACGGCGGGTGGCAAGCTGCTGCGAGCCAACCGGTTCGGCGGTCGCGATAAACTCCTGCACCGCCGCCAAAAGCAATCGATGACGGCGAACAGGCAATTCTCCGGTCAAGGAGTCATCGTTCATTGATTACTTTATCTCAGCCGCTGGCCTTGCGAGACAGCGGCGGTAATGCACACCTCGCAGACTCGGTATTCTCAAGCACAGCTCGCTTGCTCGTTATGCTTCGCTCCACTAATGCGTGCACAACTAATATCTTCAATCTTTTGGCGGTTCATATTCAAGCCCGTTCCGCTATCGCGTCTTTGACCATTGAAGCCGAATCTTTACCGGCGCACCCGACAGGGGGGCTGAACTGCTAAGGTGAGCGTCGCCGGATGTCACTCGACCGCCGCATGCAGTAGACTGGAAATTGGCGAGTTTAATCCGGCAGGCATCAAGGAAATGGCGCGCGGTCGCGGAAAAAAGCCGCATCCTCTTTACATTCCCGCCGTGCCAGACACGGCATCATGGGTCGAAAGCGACAGCTACGATCGTCGGGCATGGAGCGAATTGGGACTTAGTGCTCCCACCATCGGGGCGCTGGTTGAGGCTGGTGAACGGATGGTGCCTCATTTTGGCGCCTTGCTGCAGGACCTTTTTTCATGTCTGTTCAAATACAATCTTGTCTGGCTAAAGCAGGATGCGGTACGGCGCAGCGCGATGCTTAACCGCACGATTCTTGAACAGCTCGTGCCATCGCCGGCTTTCGA
>JBOHWM010000595.1:0-6634 GCA_050736555.1 Binataceae bacterium (SeqCode) | reverse complement strand
CGTCCACACCGCGCGCCGTGAGTTTGGCATACCAATTCTCACCATCTTCATCTTCGATTTCGGCCAGCCCGAGTTTGCGCAAATAGTCAAGCTCGCGCCGCACATTAGTCATCGGCAGCGGCAGCTTTATATCATTGAGCACCCGCCAGATGATATTTTCTGAAACCGAAATCGGACGGCCAGCATCCAATACACGGAGCATCCGCCATCTGGCTTCTTCACGCTGTTTTTGTTCGAGATCGCCCGCGCCATTCATATCATCGTCTCTTGCGCCGCCGTGCGGCGGTGCTGGTACATACGCTCTCTCAAATCCGAAATGTCCGCGCGCATTTCCGCACGCATCGCGTCCAGTTTCGCCTCCAAGGTATTGGCGAACCTGATCCAATCCTCGCGGCGCACGTAATCGACCGGAAGTTGCGCCTTCAACTGCAACAGCTCGCGTTCGATCGCGTGTGAGAATTCACTGCCGTCACGCTTCAATTCATCCAGGCGTCCCCCCAGTTCCATTTCATAGCGGATTAGCAGCCATCGAATTGCGCCGAGATTGAAGCCAATCAAGGCGACAAAGGCGCCTGTGAACGTGGCCACCGCTTCCCAGCTCATCGCACTAATCGGCTCAACTGCCGCGGCTGCTCGCGGGCCCGCCAATCTTCAAGTGGACCATTTTTATGGCCAGTATCGCCGCCAACCGCCCATTAGCCACTGACATAGCCAGCCGCTGAGTCACATGAATGTTTAGTGAAATTACTCCCGCGGCTGCGGCTCCGTATCCTCCTTGAGTCTCACCGCGCCCGACATTGATAACAGGACGGTCGCCAGCCCGGCGCCATAAGCCGCCGCATCGGTCGCACCGAAATGACCGAAATTGAACACTGCGGCGCCCCAAAAGACGACGTAGGCGGCGGCTCCGGCCACTCCCACGATGCGGGCCGCATCGTAGGTCAGATTGTCTTTGCCCGTGAGGGCGTCCCGTAGCCACTTCATTTGCCTCTTACTCGTAATGCCATAATCGATGTCGGAGTTTCCGAGAGTCAAATTATTATTGATACAGATGTCGCACTCGCTTCATCGGGTTGGCTTTGCTCAGCCCGCCGCTCTATCGCGTTGCAGTTTTTGATGCCGCAATTGTTGCGGGCGGATTCCCATCGCCCGCCTTCGGTTCGGCGCATCCGCTGAGCAGCGTGTCGCTTTGCTCCAGGGCGCCCTTGAGTAGAATCACGCTGGCGACATATGCACGCATCGTATCCGCAGGTGCCGAATCCGCGCGAAGCTTCGCCAGCGGCAATGCCGGCGGCGGCGGCTGTTTCACCTCGCAATAGACTGGAGTAAACACTGGCACCCTCACCATCACGGGCCTCGGCGCGGGAACGGTGAAGGGAGCGGACGCGCAGCCCGCGAGTAAGGCAAGGGTCAGCGGGAGGAGGCGCCTCACCATTGGCTCAACTCCGGAGCTTGCGCGTTGCCCCATTTGATCGCACCCTCGCAGTTCGAAGGCACGGAGCTTTTTTCGATTTTAGCCGCGGCGCCGTAATGGCTATTCATGATCGCGTTGCCGCGCTGGGATTGCAGCTCCTGACGCTGTTGCGCGCTCAATTGGGTTTGCTTGATGCGCTGCTCGAGCGTCGTCACGGCGGCATTTTGACGAGCTATCGCCTGTTGGAATTCCTCATTGCTTGCCTGCAGGTCCGTCACATGATTTTGCAACGTTTTGACCTGGGCCTGGGCCACGTCGCGCTGATGTACAAGCACGGCGCGATAGACGAGCATCGCCGCCAACAAACCGGCCAGGGCCAACGGCTTCCATAATTGCGCTAATCCGATCGCCGCCATTTCTGTGATCCTCGCGTCCTGAGTATTGACGCTGTTGTTTGAACTAGCTGTCCTTGAGCGGAGGGAGGGGCAAGGCTCCGGGCTTCCCGCTGTCCGCGCTCCGTCGCCCTGCCCGTGTGTGGGATTACGCGCGTTCCGCTAATTGACGGCCGGGGCGGCAGGTTGGGCAACTGCCGATACGGACGGCGCCTCGGGGTCGGCGATGGACGCGGCCGCGGCGGAGCGTGCGAACGTGGCATGAGACACTGGCGCGGCAGTTGCCGCGGAACTGGCTATGTGGGAAGCATACGCGCCGCTCTCAACGGCGGCGGCCACGGTGGCGGCGCCGTGATCGTCGACCGCCGCGGCGTGTCGTTCGATCGCGCTGGCCAGCTTTTGCACGGCTTGGGCGTGATGCTCGATGGCGGCTGCATGGCTATTCGTAAGCGGCGAACCGGCTACCGTGTGTTCGACCTTGGCTATGCGGCTCTCCAGCGAATCGCGCAGCGATTTTACCTCGCTCGACCATTTGCGGCCCCACAACATTCCGATTACAAAACCACCCACGCCGGTCGTTGCATACCCAATGAGATTAGCGTCAACCATTTTTGCTCCTTGTTTTTGCGCTTGAAGCGGCGCGCGATTGATCAGAGAGCGACTGCCTCAGCAGCTCATTCGTAGGCACGATTGAGCCAGCCTTGAAGAAACTCGTGGTCGCCCTCGTCACGCGCGCCACGCTGCGAAGCCGCCAGCATCCGGTAATAACCAGCCGCTTCGGAACGTATCGCCGCCATCAGCGCGAGCTGATTCACCGCGCCCGCCGCGCCATATGTTTTTATTCCGAGGACGCCGTCATCGGCGACGCGGCGGCCGCATGCGCGCAGCGCTCGCTGCAGGCATTGGGCCGCGTGCTCCGGTCCCATATTGACAGCCAGATCGAAAATCTTGACGGCGATTGGCCCGGGCAGGCGCGAATAGTTAAACCTTGTCCACCAGTCGCGGTAGTAAATCGCTTCCGCGTCTTCGCGGGTCAGCGACTTGATATTCAGACTGGGATAGTCGCGCTTGCAGATACCGAACCTGGTCTCGCCACCAGGATCCATCGGATTATCAACGTAGCCGCCCTCGTCCTTGAGGACTCGGCTCACCGCGCGTGCGAAAGCCGCAGGATATGAGGATGAAAAGTTCGAATATGCAGTTGCCACGCGGGTGAAAATACTTGTGCGTAATCAAGTTTATAAGGGTGAAATATTTCATCAGGCTAAGTAGAAGACGGAAACGCGCTTGGCGAAACCGCATCCAGCCTTTCAGATCATGTCTTTGCTTGCTTAACCGGCGCTTTTTGAAAATGGCGATTTCGAATAAATCGATGCGAGCGCATTACCAGTTTCCACAAACAAGTAGGCTTGGGATCTGGCACAACGTGTTTAATCAACGGCATGTTTACTGTCTAATGAACGACCAACTGGAACAGATGCGGAGATTCACTGAGGTGGTATAGCGGGTGGGAAAGAAAGCCCTTTTCGACAGCCGATAGTGAAATCTTGGGCCGTCATCGTTGATGATGACGGCCCGCAAAAAAGCTAGACCAAATACAGGTGCGTGCCGCAGATGGTCACCTGGTCTTCACTGTCGCGACATCCGCGCTGCGCTGCCGCCTCGAGTAACCGCTTGCGGTCGGCGACTACGACATCGATACCGCTCAAGCCTTCACCGCGATCATCATTGAGCTCGACGAAGCGCACCGCCGCGTTATCCAGCGGCATCTCGAAGCGGCCGCTCACGTCCTTGCGCAGTGGAATTTCGGCGATGTCACCCCAACGCTGGGCCAGCCCGCGCGGATCGGCCCCTTGCAGTTCCACCGCGGTATAGGCGGTGACCACGTCGTTGCGCCGGGCGCTGACCCATCCGCTGCCACCCGCCGGCTCCCAGTTGCCCTCGGGCTCGCCCTTTGCGTCCCAATCGATCTCGAAGAATGCGCCGCCGGTGTCGGCCGGATGCAACTGCATCCCGTGGAACGCCGGAGTTTCATGTTCCCACGCGACGCGCACGTTGAGTGAACGCGCGCGTTCTTTGCGCGCCTGCTGGGTCGCATTGCCGTCGCATTGGCATATGACCATATAGCCGCCGTCGCCGTTGCGGCGTTTGAGGTAACGCCCGGCCGCGGTGTTCTCCTTGATCGGCGCAACCACCTCGATAAAGTTGCTGCCCACAGGCATCAGGGAATTTTCAAGCCCGAAAACGGCCACGCCCTTGTCGATGAAACAGACCCCAAGGCCCATTATCGCCTTGAAATTATCAATTACAGGCGCGAGTTTGTTCGCTACCAGGCAAATCTGACGAAGACGGATAGACATGACTACCTCCATTAGTTCGGCTGTGCGGAACCCCTCGACACGGCCGTTTGCCGGTCGTCGTCTCGCAGCATAAGCCCGTCGGTCCATCGAGCGCCATAGCGAGATGCGCCCGCACCAACGGCGTTCGACTCGGCACGTTGTTTGTTACAATTATAGGCATGTGGGACCGGGATTAGACCAAAGCGGGACCGAAAATCCGCCGGAACCTGCCCGCTTGGACCGCTGGTACGCAAGGAGGGACGAACGAAGCTGATCGCGAATTGACCCGTGCTGGCGCCAGCATGATGCGAAACCTTATCCGCCCCGTCTCGATTAGGTGCATAAGTCGGGCGCGCGGATCGCAGTTGTATGTGCTGCGCTGCGCGGTGGAGTTCCGGCCTCGACATCGATGGTATAGCCGAGGTATAGCCGAAATGACTGAGACCTGGCCCAACTTCTTCATCGTCGGCGCGGCCAAAGCCGGGACGACCTCGCTTTACGCCTACTTGAGGCAGCATCCGCAGATATTCCTGCCCAAGGTCAAAGAGCCCCAATATTTTGCTACCGTGCGGCCTGCGCCTGAATATGCGCACTTGGTGGACGCGGTCACCGACCGCCAACGTTATCTGCGCCTGTTCCGCAGGGCGAACGATTACGTGGCGATCGGCGAAGCGAGCCCGTCGTACCTTTGGGATCCTGAAGCGGCCGCGCGTATCAAGCAAACCGTGCCTGAGGCGCGGATCATTATTTCATTGCGTGACCCAATCGAACGCGCCTATTCGCACTACCTGATGGATTACCGAGAGGGAGCGCAGGATCTGCCATTTTACGAAGCTCTATGTCAAGACCTGGCGCGCAACGAGAAGGGAATCGGCATTTCCTATCTTTATGTTGAGTTGGGACAGTATGCCGCGCAGGTTTCGCGCTACTTGGAGGCATTCGGACCTGAGCGCGTACAAGTTCTGATGTTCGAGGACTTGCGGCGCGATACACGGAAGACGGTGGCACAAGTGGCGCGCTTCCTGGGGTTGGACATCGCGCCAGTAAACTCGATCGACACCTCGACCATCCACAATGGCTATTCGGTCGCGCGTGCGCGATGGGCGCGGCGCTTGGCCGGCGCGCGCTGGACGCGCACGCTGGGACAAACGGTGGTGCCGCACAACGTGGGCGCCTACATCTTTGAAAGATTCATGTCGAAACCGGCGACTAAGCCGCCGATCGATATGCGCGCCGTGCGCATCCTGCGCGAGATTTACGCACCCGACGTAGGTGAACTCGAGAGAGCCCTCGGCCGATCGCTGCCGGAATTGCGTCGTTCCTGGTGATAGACTTCATGGGTATGCAGGTGTCGTCTCAGCGATGGCCGATGCACGCGGCACGCCGCATCAAATCGGTTGGCCTCACTCATCCCGCACTTGGCAATCTGGCATCCTACGCGGCGGCGGCCGCGATCATCTGTTGGCTGGCGCGCAACCTTTCCGCACAGCAATTCGTCGAGGCTCTGCAACGCGCGAATTTGTGGTTGTTCATTCCGGCCTGTGCATTTTCGGTCGTGTGCTGGTTCCTCGGCGAGACATTCATGTATTCGCGCCTGTTCAGCTACTTTCATGGGCGCACCACGTTCCGCGAGATGCTGCCGGTTAACGCCGTGCAGGAATTCCTGCAGGCGGTCAACATGGTGGCGGCGAGCAGCGCGCTGGCCTTGTTCGTTCATCGACGCAAAGGCGCGTCATGGCTGAGCGCCGGCTGTACGCTGCTCTTCCAGGCATTCATCGATTTTCAGGTCATCGCGTTCGTCGGCTTAGCCGCAGCTATCACGGTGCCCTCCGCGATTTTTGGACTGGCTTGGTATTGGCCCGCGGTAGCGGTGGCCGGCATCGGACTGATCGTGTGGTTCTGGAAGCGTGGCGCCCCGCATCTGCGCGTCTTGCGTTGGTTCTATGAACGCCCGTCGATGGCCGCCTTTCGCAATGCCAAGCTATCGCAATATCTCAGCCTGATTTTAATCCGCACGCCGATTTACATGGCGCAGGCGGTCGTGCTCTACCTCGAATTGCTCGCCTTCGGCCTCCACGTCCCGTTGACGTATCTGGCGGCATTCGTCCCGGCGCTGATTGCGTTTGGTACGCTTCCGATTGCGCCCGCCGGATTGGGACCGCGCCAGGCGGTAATCGTACTTGGACTGAGCGCGTTTGGCTCACGCGCCGATCTGCTCGCGCTGGCGCTAGGCCACAGTCTTATCACCATCGTGTTCCGCATGCCGCTTGGACTTTTCCTACGGTCATTCATGCGCATACTGGCGGGGCCAAACGAAGCGAAGATGCATCCACAGGCGTGCTAACCGCACCCGCCTAGGTGTTCCTCCGATAATGATCGGCAATCACCTGGGCGACGCAGCAAGTCAGCTTCTTCGCCGTTGGAATATGCAAAAATTCGTTGGGACCATGCGCATTGGAATGCGGGCCTAACACGCCCGTAATAAGAAA
>JBOHWM010000594.1:0-10598 GCA_050736555.1 Binataceae bacterium (SeqCode) | reverse complement strand
GGTTACTCCGCTCCACACCTACGCGCGCCAATGGAACGCGATCATGGAGTTTGACACATTCGACCGTCTCCCGCGGATAAAGGCGCCAACCCTGGTGATCACCGGCAGCGACGACACCATCCTTCCGGCGGTAAATTCCGACACGCTCAAAGCGCGTATTCCCGGCGCCAAACTTCACGTTATCAACGGCGCGAGTCATTTATTTTTCTGGGAGGCGCCCGAGGAGACCGCGGAAGCGGTCGCTCATTTTCTCGATTCCCTAGGCTGAATTCAAATACGCGCGCGAAAACATTTTGTGCCTGCAGCTTCCGTACGACCCGAAGGAGAATAGTAATCATGTCGTCATACGAGACCGTCGTCTACGAAAAGGTTGAAGACAAGATTTTTCGCCTGACCCTCAATCGTCCGGAAAAACTCAATGCGATGTCGCCCAAGCTGCTCAAGGAATTCGACCAGGTGATGGACGAATTCGAGAACGACCAGGAGGCGAGCGTACTTATTATCCGGGGTGCCGGCCGCGCTTTTTGTGCCGGCTACGATTTGCAGGGGACGCAGCAACCCGGCTCGGGGTTTACCGTCAGCAGCGATCGCGTCAATCTGCAACGGATCGTCGAACGCTGGCAACGGTTGTGGTCGTTGCGCAAGCCCACCATCGCGCAGGTGCATGGCTATTGTCTTGCGGGCGCGACTGAACTGGTGGGCCATTGCGATATCGTCTTTGCCAGCACTGACGCTCAGTTCGGCCATCCGGCCGGCCGCGCCTTGGGGATACTTCCAACCTTGTCGCTATGGCCGCTGCTGATGGGGCCACGCAAAACCAAGGAGTATTTCTTCACCGGCGATACATTGTCCGCGCAGGAGGCGCTCGAATGGCATCTTATCAATCGCGTCTTCCCCAAGGATCGGCTTGAGGCGGAGACGCTTGATTACGCACGCCGGGTCGCGATTGTGCCTTCGGAATTGCTGGCGCTGCACAAAGCGGCGGTGAACCGTTGGCTCGACGTAATGGGGTTCCGCGCCGCCGAGCAGTCCTCCGCCGACCTCGACTGTATCGCGCATCAGACCGATGCGGTGAAGAGCTGGATGAAGGCGAGCCGTGAAAAGGGCCTGAAACAGGCCCTTACCGAGCGCGATCGTCCGTTCGCAAAAAAGTAGACGTAGGGCGCCAGCGGCTAAGCGTCGACAGACCGCATCGCGGGCTCCGGATAGCGCAAGCCGGCGGCCACCACGCGCGGGGCGATGCGATCGAGCCGTCCGAGGTCGTCGGGTGTCAGTTCGAGCTCGACTGCGGCGGCGTTTTCCTCTAGATGCTTGCGCCGCGTGGTGCCCGGAATCGCCACAATGTCGTCGCCCTGGGCCAGCACCCAGGCCAGTGCGAGTTGGCTCGGCGTTACTCCGCGAGCCGCCGCCAAGCGCTCGATCTCGTGTACCAATTCGAGATTGCGCGTGAAGTTCGCGCCTTGAAAACGTGGATTTTCACGCCGCCAGTCGTCAGGTTCAAGATCGTCAGGCGACTTGATCGCACCGGAAAGAAAACCGCGTCCGAGCGGGCTGTAGGCAACGAAGCCAATCCCCAATGCGCGCGTGGTATGCAGAATTTCCTCTTCAGGCCCGCGGCTCCATAACGAATATTCTGTCTGCAACGCGGTTACCGGATGAGTCGCGTGGGCGCGCTGAATCGTTGTGGGCGCAGCCTCGGATAGACCGATGAAACGTATTTTGCCTTGCGCCACCAGTTCGGCCATGGCGCCCACGGTTTCTTCGATAGGAACGTTGCGGTCAACGCGATGCTGGTAATAAAGATCGATATGATCGAGGCCGAGCCGCTGGAGTGAAGCGTCGCAGGCTTGGCGGACATATTCCGGGCGGCCGTTTACTCCCAGACGCGCACCGTCCTCACGCCGCTCGTTGCCGAATTTGGTCGCGATCACGAATTGACCGCGATGGCCTTTAATCGCGCGTCCGACCAACCGCTCATTAGTGAAGGGGCCGTACGCGTCGGCGGTGTCAAGAAAGTTAATGCCGAGTTCGAGGGCACGATGAATCGTCGCGATTGACTCATTGTCATCGGCACTGCCGTAAAACTCCGACATTCCCATGCATCCTAGGCCAATAGCGGAAACCATGAGCCCGGTGCGGCCCAATTGTCGCGTTTTCATGACTATTTCCGTCCTGAAACGGTTTTCTGAAGAAATTATCGGACGAGCTGACGTCTTACCGAATCATTAGCGCGAGCGGCGCGGCGAGGCCAGAGGGGAGGAGAAATACACGGACTGTCCCGCTCAATTCGCGATTGGTACGGGTGTCTGATAGCCCGACCGGTCGTGTTCGATTAGCACGATGCCGCAATTGGCTGGCAGATGGGCACCGTCCCAATGCCCGATCACATGGGCCCACATCGACAGCATCACGCCGCCATGGCTGACGACCACCAGTTCGTCGTCTGGATAGCGCGTCCGCACCTGTTCGATCGCGGCAACCACGCGCTGTCGTACGTCTTCATAACTTTCGCCGCCCTCCGGTTTCCAAAGCCATCCCTGGCTTGGATTATAGACTGGATCCTTGCGCGCCAGTTCATGTAAAGCGTCGTACGATTCGCCTTTGAGGTGGCCCAGGTCGCGCTCGTGCAAATCGAAAACGACTTCAATCGGCAACTTCAATGACTCGCCGATTATTTCGCTGGTTTGGCGCGCGCGTCGAAAGGGACTCGAGATAATGAGGCGCGGGTGAAAGCGGCGCGCTATTAAGGTTGCCGCCTCGAGCGCCTGCCGCCGTCCCAATTCGGTTATCGGCACGTCGGGAGAAATGGTGAAGCGGCGATCACGATTTCCTTCGCTCTCGCCATGGCGAATCATGATCAACTTACCCATCGCTACAAGATTATCGCTCAATTGCAGGTGCATACCGAGCACATCTGCATCTGGGCGGGGGTAGAGAAGTTCGTATAGGGCGAGACCGGCAGCGGGAACGAGCTGGCGGCACCGACCGACTGCAATCCCATTGTGTGCGCCGCGGCACTGGCCGCCCCCCCGCTGGTCATCATCGCGGAGGTTGATGGTAGCAGCCCTATCGAGTTTGGCGGAATAAACGGTGATTCGGGGGCCTTGTCGAGATTGTAAGTCAAACAGTCGCTGGTCGCCGTCTGGCGCGCGGAAAAAAAACTGCTTGCCTGCAATTGGCCCATCCAATGCGTACCCGTGCCCGGACCATAACAACTGCAGTTGAAGACATGGACCGCGGGGGTGGGGGTGGGCGCCGCGGGAGTGGGCGCCACCACCAATGACGGCAGCCCCTGTGGTTGCACCGGCGCCGCCAGCGTAGGCGCCGAAAAAGGTGTGTTACGCGGTTCGATGTAGGCGTTCGACGAAACCTGGGCCCATGCCGGAGTACGATTCCATGGCGACGCGAGCGCCAGTGCGAAGAGCAACGCGACCGCTGCCGCGGCCAGCAATTTAATCACAGACATGCTTGCGGCACCTGGAAAGCTTGACCGGGGATAGCTTTTGGACTTAACACCACGCCTATTTTATAGAGAGCGCCGAGAGCCTTGGCTATAATCACCCGGCGGGCTTGGTGCAAGCATCCGGGCAATCCACGACCGAGACGGGAAGACGTTTCATCCCCGCGTACTTTGCGATAGACCTAACACGCTGTTGAGGAACACTTAAGCATTGCTCGCATTTTTATGCGGCTCGAGGACTCGCCGGATCGTCGCCCAAGTGGTTGCGCCGCTGGCACACTGTGAGTTCCGGAGGCTTGGGTTGCAAGGAGGCCCGCACAAAATGTTACGCACTAATTGCGCGATACTCGCGCTGTCGTTTGCGGCTTTATTGACAGCGCTTAGTACGTCGGCGAGGGCGCAATCCATTTCGTCCTACAACACTCCCAATGCGATCAACGCTCCGTCCACCAGCGGACAAACGGCGCCAACGAATATCCCGACCGCCGAACTGCAACGCCCGGCTGTGAATATCCCGCCCACGGCCTCACGCCATTTTGAGAAGAACCCCATCTTGACGCTGCCCGAGATGTTTGCCCATCAATGGTCACCGGCTCGCGAAGTCGCGCCCGAAGAAATCATCAGCGAACGTTATCTGCGGACTCAGGATAGCACGGTCCGAGAATTGTCGCTCAAGCAGGCCATCTATATCGCCTTGCGCAACAATCCCGCACTCGAAGCACAGGCGCTGACCCCGATGGCTTCAACGGAGTCGGTCAATTTGGCTAACGCGTCCTTCGATCCCGACCTGACGTCCCAATTGGACGTGCAAAAGTCGGTGACTCCGGTTACTTCGCCCTTCGAGACCACCGGCACCGCCTTCACCCAAAAATTGTATGACTGGGACTTCGGCCTTAACAAGGTGTCATCCATCACGGGCGGCACGGTGGGCGTGACGTTCAATAACAACCGTACCCTGACCAATTCTGACTTCAGTTCCGTCAACCCGTCCTACACCCCACAACTTACCTTATCGCTGGAACAGCCGCTCTTGCGGAATTTCGGCTGGAAGTTCGCCACCATCAATGTGCGCTTGGCACAGTCGGCGCAGCGTCAGTCGCAATGGCAGTACGGGTCGGCGCTTAACGACTTTGTCCAGCGCGTGGGCCAGGATTATTGGTCGGTCGTGGCCGGTGAGGAGAACCTCGCGGTGGCCCAGGCCGCGCTCAAGTTCAACCGCGACCTGGTACGAGTCAATCGCATCAGCGTACGCGTTGGCACGCTCGCGCCGATCGATCTGCAGGAAGCCGAGTCCGCCGCGTCGACCGCCGAAGCCAACGTTTTTGCGGCCGAGGCTACGCTCAAGAGCGCGATCGCCGCTTTGCGTCAGGACGTCATGCTAAATCCGGCGGGCACTTTTGTGCCGGAGGAGATTGAGCCGTCAGAACGGCCTAATACGCATTTGCGGATGAACGAAAACGAGGAGACCGCCTTGGAGGCGGCGGTTCAATTCAGCCCCGCACTGGGCGGGCTGCGCGAAGCGATCCGCACTTCGCTGCTGCAGGTCAAGTTCGCGCAGAATCAAACTCTGCCCCAGCTTAATATCGGTGCGCAGTATGGCCAGACCTCGGTAGCGGGAACTACACCCTGTATTACAAAATTCGGGAGTGGCGCGACGAATTGTACAACGCCGGCGGCGTTGCCGGGCGATAGATTACCGTTCGGCGGCATCTACGGCGACGCGCTCAATCATTTGCTCGAGGGCAAGTTTTACGATTACGCCGCGGTGCTGAATTTCGAAATGCCGCTCGACAATGCCCCGGCCAAAGCGGCGCTTGCCCAGGCGCGTATCACTTACGAACAGGCTCGGATGCAATATAGGGCGGCTATCTCCGAGATGGTTTATGAAGTGCAAAGCGCGCTGGCCAATCTGCACGCCGACGAACAAAGCGTAATCGCCACACGCAACGCGGTGTTTTTTGCCGAACAATCGTTGCACGACGAGCAAATAGAGTTCCGTGTCGGCATGGCGACCACGCACGACCTGTTGCAGTTTCAGAGCGAACTCGTAACGGCGCAGGGCAACCAGGTGGCGTCCGACGTAAGCTTGGAAGATGCCCGACTCACGCTATGGCATGCGGAAGGCACGTTACTAAATCATTTCGACATCAACTTCGAGATTCAAAGAACTAATCACACGCCGTGGTTCGCGCATTTCTAGCACCATGCTGGATCACACTAAACGGGCGCTAAATCGTTCGACGTCAGTAACACTCATCGCCTAAGATAAATCCACTTCGATGGAGGGCTGCGAATGGAAAAGAAATTCATCAACCCCGCCGAGATTCATAAGCCGACCGGATATACGCATGCGGTAGCCGTGGACGGCGGCCGCACCATTTTCATTGCCGGCCAGGTTGGCGTAGACCAGGCCGGACAGCTAGCCGGCAATGATCTTCGCTCACAGGCTCAAAAGGCGGCCGAAAATCTGATCGCGGCGCTCAAGGCGGCGGGCGCGGCACCCAGCGACATTGTCAAGCTCAATACTTACGTCGTTAACTACAGCCGCGATGATTACAAGGTTATCCGCGAGGTACGCTCGGCAATTTTTCCGGCCGCGAATCCGCCGGCTTCAACCCTGATCGGAGTTCAAGCGCTTGCCTTTGAAGGCTTGCTGATTGAAATGGAAGCGATAGCGGTAGTCTCCTGAGGCCGCCGCACGCATCGCCTCCGGCGGCGTGCCGATCCGAAAGCGGCCATAATTTGGGCGTGGCAGCCGATCGCTGTGGGATTCATTATTCGTACACGACCTCGAGCGTGTCGAGGTAGGCGGCGAGCCGCTCGGCGCATTGACAAGCTGCCGTCGCGTCTTTGTGCTGGGCGGCCTGTTCAAGTGCCGCGCCAAAATCCGTGATGGCGTCAAACCCGTAGCCGCCGCCGTCTCCTTTCATGCGATGGCCCAAACGGGCGAGAGTCTCGTAGTCGCCACGTTTGACGGCGTCTTGTGCCAGTCTCGCATCGTCGCGCTTATGAGCCAGGAAACCAGGGATCAGGTCACTTAGCTCGGCGTCAACCTGCACTACGGTCTTTGCATTCACACCCGAACCTCCAGCATCACGGGGCTATTTTGGCACGTTGAATGTGGCGGACCCGCTGACGGAGCTTTTGATGGCTTCGAGCAGGGTCGCTTTGCGCACCGGTTTGGCAATATGCGCGGTGCATCCCGCCGTCAGGCTGCGCTGTACGGCTTCATCGAGGGCGGAGGCGGTCAACGCGACTATTGGAGTTGGTGCCTGGTGCTCCTCCCGCTCCCAGGCTCGAATCGTTTCGACCGCCGTGTATCCGTCGACCACCGGCATTTGGATGTCCATCAGCACGACGTCGTAGCGCTTGCGCTTGAAGTGCTCGATGGCGATCTGGCCATTTTCCGCGTGATCCAGATGATAAGGAGTGTTTTTGAGATAAGCGGCAATCAACAGGCGATTATCGGGCGAGTCTTCGGCGAGCAGAATCTGAAGTGGTCTAGCGACCATTAGGCTCGCGATATCCGGCACGCCTCTTACGCCCGCATCGCCTCTAATCAGCCTTGAAGAGATCGCTGGGCTATCCTTGCGCGTGATCTGAGTTGCCCCTATGGCTGGAACGGCCACATTACCAGTCAGGGCGGTGATCGCATTGACCAAGTCGGTGCGTCTGATCGGCTTGACGATGTAGCGGCAGCGCCCGCCCGCATCCAGCCGAAGCTCATGCATACGGGCGATCACGGGATTGAGCGCCTCCGACGTCAACATGAGCAGCACCGCCGGCGCGTTGCCACCTGTGCGCAAGCAGAGAGTCTGGCGCGCCAATTCGATCGAATCGATCGTCGGCATCCGATTGCCAAGCAGCACGAGGTTGAACGGCCGGCTGGCCGCTTGCGCGCTCGCAAGCTTCTCCAGCATCTCATCCGGGCGCTCGGCATCTACAATCTCGAGTCCAGCCGGTTCGAGCACATCGCGAATGATCAACCGGTTGACCGGCGAGGAATCCGCGATGAGCGCGCGCTGTCCGGATAATCCATCTAGAGCAAGGCGCGAAGCCGGCCACGCGAGCACCGTCTGCACTCCGGAGCGGTTCGTGTTCGACTCACCATGCGCTATCGTCAACGGGATAGTGACGGTGAAGCGGCTGCCGCGGCCGGGGTTGCTGTCGACACTGATTTCGCCGCTCATGAGCTCGACCAGGCGCTTCACAATCGCGAGGCCGAGTCCGCTGCCACCGTATCTGCGCGCGGTTGATGACTCCGCTTGGGCGAAGCTCGCGAAGATGGTCGCCAATTTATCCCGCGCGATACCAATCCCACTATCCGATATGGTGAAGCGCAGGCACATTCGATTCGCTTCGGAGCGCATGCCGCCGCCAGGCAGGAGCGGGAGATGATCAACGCTGAGAGTGACTTCACCGCGTTCAGTGAATTTGATCGCGTTGCCGATGAGGTTGATTAGCACCTGCCGCAACCGCATTGGATCGCCAATCACTTCGAGCGGCACACTGTTCATAATGCGGCCCGCCAATTCGAGTCCTTTTTCATGCGCGTGTGGCCCGAGTGTCCCGACTACCCGGTCGACCAGTTCGTCGAGTTGAAACGGGATACTTTCCAGGTTGAGGTGTCCGCTTTCGATCTTGGCAAGATCGAGGATGCCGTTGATTAAACCCAGCAGCGCGCCGCCGTTAACGCGCATCGTGTCAAGATAGTGGCGCTGTTCGACGTTGAGCGGGGTGTCCCACAGGAGATCCGCCATGCCCAGGATTGCGTTCATGGGCGTGCGGATCTCATGCGACATGCTGGAGAGAAATTCGGACTTCGCACGCGAAGCCGCCAACGCGGTCTCACGTGCGCGGATCATCTCGCGTTCGATACGTTTTCTGCGCGAGATGTCCTGCGAGATCGTGATGACGCACGGCTCACCATCGATTTCGACCACGGCGGCGGATAGTTGCAGGGGCACCACCGCGCCGCCTTTACGGCGCACCTCCGCTTCCGCTTCGGCGATAGCACCGGCGTTGTCGAGCGAGCGAGCGAAGGCCAACAGTTGTTCGCGATCAACCCAGTTTGTGACGTCCTGAAACGCGCGGCCACGCAACTCTTCCCAGCGATAATCAAAAATGCGCAGGAATTCGCGATTCGCGCCGACGAACCGGCCGTCGGCTTTGCGCACAATCGCGATTGCCACCAGGGTGGTGTCGAAAATCTTACGCAGGGTGGCTTCACTTTCCTGGACCTTGTGCCGCGCTATCTCGCGTTCGGCTATTTCCGTGCGCAATTGACGCTGGCTCTCGCGCAACGCCACGACTTGCGCGTTGAGTTCCTCGCGCGCGACCAAAAGCTGCTGGCGGGCAAGTTTGTATTCACTTATTTCGCGAGCAATTGTGAGCAAACAGGGCTGGCCTTCGAGGTCAACCATTGCGCCCGAGACCAGGTAAGGGCGCACCGTGCCGTTCTTGCTGCGCAAATCAACTTCCAGGTTGCGCACCGCACCGTCACGGTCCAAGCGTCCCTGATATTCGCGTTGCTGCTCACGGTGAACCCAAATTGGCAGGTCACGCACCAATCTGCCCTCCAGCTCGTTACGGTTGAAACCGCTGATGCGGACGAATTCATCGTTAAAATGGAGCAGCCGGGCCTCGCTGGAGCTGGTCACCGCGATAGCGTCGGGACTGGTCTCGAAAATGCGCCGTAGGGCGGCTTCGCTCTGCTGCGCGCGGAGTTCGGCGACTTTGCGCTCGGCCACTTCCGCATGCAGCCGTTCCTGGTTGCGGCGCAAGGCCTCGACGCGATTTTTGAGCTCCTCGCGCGCCTCCATCAAGTCGCTTTGAGTTTGTTTAATCTGGGTAATATCGCGAGTGAAGGAAACCACGCACGGCTGTCCGTCCACTTCGATCATGTTGGTCGAAATCAAAAACGGACGAACGACTCCGCCTTTGCCGCGCAGCATCGCTTCGTAATTGTGGATGATGCCGTGGCTGGCGCGCAGGCGCCTGGTGAAGCCCGCGCGCTCGTCGGCGCTGGCCCAGATACGCAAACCGGTCACGCTGGAGTCGAGCGCCTGATCGCGCGAATACCCCGCATCGTGGGTGAAGGCCTGGTTCACGTCCATGTAGCGGCCGTCATCCAGCCGCGTAATCGCGATCGCGTCGAGACTGGCGTTGAAGACCGCGCGAAATCTCGTTTCACTCTGCGCCAGTTGATTTCTTGTGCGCTGGCGCTCAGCGTCCAGCGTCCGGCGCACTTCCATTTCAGCGATTAGTTGATCGCGGTTTTCACGCAACACGCGCATGCGCTCCGCGGCTTCAATGCGATCGTTGGTACGGATCAGCGCCGCGAAATGGGCCAGCAGCGCCATCGCCACCAGTCCAGTCCAACTATAAATGGTGATGGCGGCCGTGTTTGGATAGAAAGCCCATTGCACCGCCATCGCCGCGATTCCAAGAAGGCTAAGCAGATTCTGCCAGCGCGCGCCCCACGGCATCAGCGCCGCGCACCCCATCATCGTGAAGAGAATAGCTATCAGCAGCGGTTGCGGGTTCGCGCGGACGATGCCGATGGCAGCCATGGACGCGAATATGAGTCCCGAGAGCCCAAGCGTCAGTTCCCGCCAATAGCGATCGAACAGCGACCGCCCCGAACCCAGCAGAAACGTGGCACAAGCGGCAATCGCCACCAGATGGAATCCCAGAACTGGCGAAGTCCAGCGCGACATCTGCACTGCGTCAACCGCCAGATACACCATCAGAAAAAGCAGTAAAGAGCCCGAAGCTAGACGAACGTAAAGGAGCGAAGTGAAGCTGCGGAGTGAATTCCGCTCACCTCCGGCGGCGATCGTCTGGCTCCCGCGGTCTTCAATGCCAGTCAATTCACGATTGCCGGCGGGAGCGAGATGGGGCTTTTCGAATCGTGCTGGAAGGCTGCCACCTCAGGCGCCATCACAGCCTCCGAAGGTTCGTAGTAGGCCAAATTGTGGCGTCCAGTGTCCGATAATTGTCATAGGGACGTAGGGAAAATCCGTCAGTTGTGGCGAAGAGCAGAGAGAAAAGCTCAACTCCAACGATAAGTGGCGATATCAGCACCGATTAGCAATTGACGCTTCACGAAGGCAACAGCCGCTATTGAGCCTAATCC
>JBOHWM010000593.1:0-9551 GCA_050736555.1 Binataceae bacterium (SeqCode) | reverse complement strand
GAGCGCGACAATCCGGGCGGCGTATGCCTCAACTGGGGCTGCATACCGTCAAAGGCGCTGCTCAATTCGGCCGAAACGATGGAGTCAATTCGCGGCGCCACCCATGAGCATGGCATCGAAGTTGGCGAGATTACTTTTGATTTCAAGCGCGTGATTGCACGCAGCCGCGAGGCCGCGGACAAGTTGTCAAAAGGCGTCCGTTACCTGTTTAAGAAAAACAAAATCGATTTGTTCGAGGCTTCTGGCACGCTGGCGGGGCCAAACACCGTGGCGCTGACCCCCGCACCCGGCAAGCCGCCTCCACCTGCCGAGGCGATCGAAGCCGAGCGTATCCTGCTGGCCACCGGTTCCGGCGAAAAGCTTTTTCCCGGCATGACGATCGGCGACGGCATGATGACCAGCAAGGAAGCACTCGTGCACGACCATCTGCCGGCCAGTATTGTGATTATCGGCGCGGGCGCGATCGGCCTTGAGTTCGGCTACTTCTATCAGGCCTTCGGCGCCAAAGTCACGATTGTGGAATTGGAAAAGCAGATGCTTCCCGGTTTTGACAGCGAAGTTGTCGAAGAATTGCGCAAGTGCTTCGTTAAGCGCGGCGTCAACCTGATGCTTGGGCACGGCTACAAATCGATGGCGCGCGATAACGGCGGAAGCGGTGGATGGACGGTCACGTTGGATGCGGGCGGCAGTGCTAAAACCGTCCAGGCCGATGCGGTTCTGGCGGCGGTCGGACGCGGTCCGCTGAGCCGCAATCTCGGCTTGGAAAAGGCCGGGATTGAAGCCGACCGCAGCGGCTTCATCGCGATCGATGATTCGTTTCGCACCGCCTGCCCATCGATTTTCGCGATCGGTGACGTCGTGCGGCCGCCGCTGCTCGCACATAAGGCTTCAGCGGAGGGCATTGCGGCCGTGGAGATTATGGCTGGGCTGCGCGAGCCAGGTTTCGATCTGCTCTCGATCCCCGCGTGTATTTATTGCGAACCGGAAGTCGCGACCGTCGGCCTGGACGAGGCACAAGCGCGCGCGCGTGGAATCGAAGTGAAAATTGGCCGCATGCCATTTCGCGCCAACGGCAAAGCGGTCGCAGTCAATCAAACGGAGGGCTTTGTCAAGCTGGTTGCAAGCAAACAGTACGGCGAAGTCATCGGATGTCAGATCATCGGGCATCAAGCGACCAACCTGATTTCGGAAGTCGTACTCGGCAAGACGCTCGAGACCACGACGGCGGAAATTGGCCGCGCCGTCCATCCGCATCCGACGTTGTCGGAAGCGATTATGGAAGCGGCGCTGGCGGCCGAGGGCGAGGCAATAAATTACTGAGGGTGTGATGGATTCCGTTCGCAGGCTGAATGTGACGCGGCTTGGCGTGGTTGATTATGAAGCCGCGCTGAAGCTTCAGGAAGCGATCGTTGAAGCGCGTTCGCGCGATCAGATTGCTGACACGCTCCTGATCCTCGAACATCCGCACGTTTTCACCTTAGGGCGCGGCGCCGACGAGCGTTTCTTGCTCAAGCGGCGGTCCGATGTGCCGGTTTTTCGCGTATCACGCGGCGGGCAAGTCACCTATCACGGTCCCGGACAACTGGTCGGCTATCCGATCTTGAAACTAGAGGGCGGCGCGCGCGATGTGATGGTCTATTTGCGCGCACTTGAGCAGGTCGTGATCGGCGCGTTGGCGCATTTTGGCCTTTGTACCGGACGCCGGGAGGGATTTACCGGGGTGTGGGTCGGGAAGGACAAGATCGCTTCAATCGGGGTCGGGCTTCGCCGATGGGTGACACGGCACGGCTTCGCGCTCAACGTCGCCCCCGATTTGAGTTACTTCGACGCGATGATCCCGTGTGGAATCGAAGGTTGCTCTATGACCTCGGTTGCGGCACTGGGGCATGAGGCCACGCTGAGCGATGTGGCTGAACGCGTCGAGCGCGAATTTGTTCGTCAATTCAAGTATCAGAGTATTTCCGTAATTCAACCCGCTTCGCTTTGGCATCTGGTCGATCCAGGCCGGACGGCTGGCGAAATCTCACAGGTAGAGGAATGATCGAGCGCAAACATCCCGATTGGATCAAGGTTCGTGCGCCGGTTTCGCCTGAATACTTCCGCACCAAAGCTTTGCTCGCCGAGCTCAAACTTCACACGGTTTGCCAGGAGGCGTGCTGCCCGAATATCGGAGAGTGTTTCGGACATCGCACCGCGACCTTCATGCTGATGGGTGACGTGTGTACGCGCAATTGTCCTTACTGCGCCGTCGCGCATGGGCGCGTGCGGCCGTTGGACCCCGACGAACCACGCCGAATTGGCGAAGCCGTGGCGCGGCTGAATTTGCAACACGTGGTGGTTACTTCGGTTGACCGCGACGACTTGAGCGACGGTGGTGCCGCGCATTTCGCCGCGACCGCCGCCGCCATCAAGTCCATGCTGCCGTCGGCGCGAGTCGAAGTGCTGGTACCCGATTTCAAAGGTTCACATCACAGCGTCGAGACCGTGATACGTTCGCCGGTCGATATCTACAATCACAATATTGAGACGGTTCCGAGCCTTTATCGGTCATGTCGTCCCGGCGGCCGGTATGAGCGCTCGTTGGAGGTGCTGGAATATGCGAAAGACGTCGGGCACGCGCTCGGCCGCCCGATCCTTACGAAAGCCGGTATTATGCTGGGACTGGGTGAAGAGCGGGATGAATTGCTCGAAGTGTTGCGCGACCTGCGCGGTGTCGAATGTGATATCTTGACTTTAGGGCAGTATTTGCGGCCTAGCCGTGACCATCTTCCCGTAGTGCGTTATGTGACTCCAGAAGAATTCGCGGAGCTTCGTATACGTGCGCTCGAATTGGGCTTCCGTCATGTGGAGTCGGGGCCGCTGGTGCGCAGCTCCTATCACGCTTGGGAGCATGTCAATTAAATACGTCCGCGATTAATCACGCAGGAAATTAAAAGACCCGCGCGCCGATTCGGCCGCGGGTCTTTCTCATGTTTGTGGGCAATTGGCTAAAAGAACCGGGGCGAGGTCTCGTTGATCTGACGCAGGTCGGACGCGCGCGTCTGTAGATAGCCGCTCTGGACCGCGCCATAGAGGTCAATCGCGTAGCGGTCGACCTCCTCGAACAGGTTCAGATGCAACGAACGATAGTTGACCGCTTCGATGCCGGTTTTGGCCGCACCGGCTGGAATATAGATATACCAGGGTACGAGGTAGGGCAGCGGCCACATCGATCCATCGGCGGCGTAGCCGACAGCAGCTCGTATCGTTTTCGGCCCCAGGAACGGCAAGACCAGGTAAGGTCCGGACGGAACCCCGTAGTGACCCAAGGTCAGGCCAAAATCGTCAGGATGTTCCTGTATGCCGAACCAATTGGCGGCGGGGTCGAACAAGCCGCCCACCCCGATCGTCGTGTTGATACCAAAGCGTGCGACCTCCTCCATCGCGAACAATGCGCGAAGCTGGAAGAGATTGTTGGCAAAGCGGGGAATGAAGCTGATGTTATCAAAGAAGCGCCCCACGCTCTGACGGGCTGGCGTGGGCAGCACGTCGGCGTAACCTTTGGCCACCGGACGCACGACATAATGGTCGAGCTTCAGGTTGAACGTAAACATTGCCTGGTTGAAAGGCGCAAAGGGATCGCTGTAAACCTCTGGCGCGTATTCGCCCGGCAATTCGGGTGGCTCCCCCGGCAGTGGTGGTGACTGGCTAGAGTTCTGGCAAAACGCGGGCGCAGCACTGGTCACCAACAATAATCCCAACAATGCGCCTAATAGTTTCGCTAACACATTGCCTCCCCCTGACAGTCGCTTAGGCTTCATATAGTGACGCATCATAGTCGCATGCGATCGCCTTGTCATGCCCTTCCCGCTCATCCGCCTGGCCATTTTCGCCGATAGGAGTGACGCGGAGCCCCCGCCATCTACGGCCCACGCAGACGATGCGGCTGGCTTCCTAATTCCGCCTCGCACTCAGGCTGAACGCTGAATGCGATGAACCAGCGTTAATGCTGTTGTCCAAGGCTTTCCGCCAACTGCTGCTGCTTGCTGCGCAGGTCACTGATCAAGGCGTTGTAGCCCCGATCGTTGATAACGCGATTGAACTGATTACGATAGTTGGCGATGATGCTGATGTTATCGACGGTCACATCGTAGATTCTCCAGTCGCCGCCACTTTGCAGCAGTAGATAGTTGACCGCAATCGGCTGCTTGCCCGCCGCCACAATATTCGTGTCGACCTGGCTGAAGCCTTGTCCAAGAGAACGTTCGCCTTTGAACGTGACCTGCTGATTCGAATAGTCATTGATCTTGCTCAAATAAGCGTCTTCGATGAAGGCGGTGAAGAGATTGGTGAAATCCGTGCGCTGGCCATTTGAAAGCGTGCGCCAGTGATAGCCGAGCGCCGAGCGCGACATCGCGGCAAAATCAAAATTGCCCGCAACTATCTGACGGAGCTCGTCGCGGCGCTGAGCGACGGATGTGGACTTGGACCGCAGCACTTTGAGCGCCCGCGTAACCACGCTCTGAACCACCGTCGTCGGACTACCGCTGACATCAGCCCGTGCTCGGCAAGGCACCAGCGCCACAATCATGGAGAAAATCAAAATCAGTCCGAGGAAGCGATTGAAGCTGTGGCTGTGCTTTGCCGGGCTAGCTCGCCGCATGTTTGGTACAGCCAATTCCGATTGAGTCGAATTCATGATGCTCGGCTATTTGCCCCCCTGTGCGTTATTCGCGCCTGACGCGGACGGACTCGGTGCGATTCCCGGTGTTGCGCCAATGCCCGGCGCGGTGCCGTCCGCTTGCGCTTTGGGACTTCCTCCCGCGCCGGAACTCGAACTTTTCGTACCGTAGCTGTTGATCAGTTGCCCGACGATGTCTTCGATTGAGAAGGTCGATTGCGTCTGCCGGATGATCCCGTCATTTTTCAACGGTTCACCAGCCCCCAATTCGATGGCGACATATTTATCGCCGATAAGACCGGTAGTCTTGATCGCGGCAATCGCTTCATTGTCAACCTGGATGCCGTCTTTGATGCTCATTCCGACATGGGCGCGGTAATTTTTGAGTGAAATGGTGCGGACGTGACCAACTTTGACGCCGGAAATCTCGACATCGTCGCCGGTTTTGAGGCCGCCTATATTGTCGAAGTTCGCATACAGCGTGTATTGAGGAGCAGGCATCAGGCCGACATTGCCCAGGCGCGCTGACAGATAAATCAGGGCCACAATGCCCAACAGGGTAAAGATGCCGGCGATGAATTTAGTGGTTCGACTTGCGTACATTCAAGCCTGTCTTTCAGCTATCTCGAAACGACGGCCCGCTCGTCCGCACCCGAGGCCTTCCCCGCCAGGAATCGCTGAAAGGCTTCATTTTTGGACGCCAGCACTTCTTTGACCGGGCCGTGCATAGCGATTTTGCCGCCATGCATAAAGGCGATCTGGTCCGAGATGCTGAACACCTCTGGAACATCGTGACTTACCAGCACTGCGGTTAAATCGAATTGGCGCTGAGTCTTGCGCAGCAGCGCGTGAATAGAGCCGGTGCGGGTGGGATCGAGTCCGGTAGTCGGCTCATCCAACATCAGGATTCTCGGCCGGCGGATAAGGGCGCGAGCCAAGGCGGCGCGTTTTTGCATGCCACCGCTCATTTCCGAAGGATACTTTGATTCCATACCGTCCAGTCCCACCGATGCCAGCATCTCGTGCACGCGCTCGGCGATTTCCTCGCGGCGCAACCGGGTCAATTCCACCAAAGGAAACGCGACGTTATTGAATACCGGCATCGAATCAAATAGTGCCCCTCCCTGGAAAAGCATGCCAAAGTTCTCACGGACCTGCTTGAGCGCTCGCGAACCCAGCCGAGTGACCTCGACCCCATCGATAACGATGGAACCCGAGTCCGGGCGCAGTAAAAGATTCAAATGTTTCAGCAGGACGGTTTTGCCGCATCCGCTGGGTCCAACGATAGTGGTGATGCGGCCGCGCGGACAGTCCAAATCGACACCGTCGAGCACCACTTGCGGCCCGAAGCGGCGGCGGAGCTTGCGCACCACTATCGCGGCGCCACTGCGGTCGGATTGCTCACTTATGCCCACTTGAATCGCACGATTTTACAGGAGAACTGAGGTGAGGAAATAGTCCCAGGCGAGGATCAGCACGCTTGAAAGCACAACCGCTTCGGTAGTGGCGCGACTGACGCCGGTTGCCATTCTTTGCGCGTAATAACCCTTATAGCAGCACACCCACATTACCGTCACGCCGAAGACCAGCGACTTTACTACTCCGGTCATGACGTCGTGAAGACTCAAATTTTGCGCAATCCCATTTATATAAGGCCCTGCCGACGCCCCCATCAGCCCCACCCCGATCGCATATCCGCCCCAGATCCCAATCACGTCAAACATCCCCACCAGCAGGGGCAGGCTGATGATACCAGCCAGTACCCGTGGGGAGACCAGGTACTGCACCGGGTTGATCGCCATCACGGTCAAGGCGTCGACCTGCTCTGACGCCTGCATTGAACCCAACTCGGCGGCCGTCGCCGAACCTGCGCGTGCGGCTACCATCAAGGCGCCCAGCACCGGCCCCAATTCCCGCACTAGGGTTAGAGCAACCACCGTGCCCAGCGCGCCTTCCGAGCCGAATCGATGGAGCGTGTTATAACCCTGCAGGGCCAGGACCATCCCGGTGAACAGCCCGATAAGACCCACCAGGAAAAATGAGTCGGCTCCGATGTTCCGCATCTGACGGATCGCGAGGCGTGGTTTGTAAGGCGGGAGAATGATGAAAAGCAGCGCCTGAAACAGAAAAATCACAAAATTGCCCAGCGCGCCGATCTGGTCGAGTACGTACGCGCCAAGGCGCTCAATCATTCGCACCATAGACACCAAGCCCGTCTACTCAGCCGTGGACCATCCCAAGGCGGGCCAGATGGCTGAAGGTATGCGTCATAGTGGGCGTACGGATGAATTCAATCAAGTCGGTTGGAAGGTCGAGATCGAGTGCGGGTCCCATCAGTCGCAACACCTCGCAGGAAAGGTTTTGTTCGTGGCAATCATCGAGATGGCGCACCAGGCTCAAGCGCCCGAATCTGGTTGCGATAACATTGGCGGGGCCACGAACAATCATATTCGTGCCTGAGAAGTCCAGCGATGGTACCAGTACCACTCCCGGATTTTGCGCGGGCATCGCCGTGAACGCCGCGTCGATGTCCTCTCCGGCCACCATCGGAATGTCTGACAGCACCGTGCATACAGTCATGGCGCCGAGCCTAATCAGCTCTTCCGTTGCGACCCGCACTGCCGCATTAAGCCCGCGTGGAAATCCCTCGTCGATGGCGAGCGCGTCGGCATGCCGCGCCATATTCAACAACGTCGGGTCCGATGAGATCACAGCGACCGCATCCGCGGCCCGTGCGCTTAGGGCGGCACTCAGGACATCGCGAAACATCGCCTCGGCCAGCACGCTCCGCTCGGTGGCCGAGGGCAGCGCAGGCGTAAGCCGGGTCTTGGCCAAGGCGAGTTGCTTGGCGGCGATCAAAACCACTTTCACGGCGATTCTTATAACCCAGATGAGCCGACCGGCCAACCGGCCACCCCGCGCGCCTTGACACTATAAGCCGACGTGCCGAACATTGAACGCGCCAGCAAGGTCTTTAAAACCGGCTGGATTAACTTGCGCTTTCAACTTCATCGAGGGGGGAGGAAACCGGATTGATGATCTCACGTTGGTGGCCTCGCGCAGTGCTCCCCAGCATTGCGGTACTCACGTTCATGATGGCTTTGGCCGCGTGTTCGCACAACGCCGTTGACGATCATCTTGCGGCGGGCGATCAGGCGATGCGGAACAAGCAATTCGCCAAGGCCGAAACCGAATATCAGGCGGCGATCAAAACCGCACCCAATGATCCGCGCGGACATCTGGCGCTCGGCAACTTTTACCTCGACGAGCGGAAATTCGACCCGGCTGAATTGGAGTTCATGAAGGTGCTCCAACTCGATCCCAATAATGCCTCCGCTCATCAGGCTCTCGGCGTGGTTTATGGCTCGCAGTCCAAGCTGGGCTTGGCCGAAAGCCAGTTTCGCGCCGCCGTCGCCCTTGCACCGGCGCGTACAAGCTACCATCTGAACCTAGGCAATGTGCTTGCGGCCGAAGGCAAAAATCCACAGGCCGAAGCCCAATATCGGACTGCCACGGGCCTTGAACCCGGCAATGCGCAGGCGCATCTGGCGTTGGCCAAGTTGCTAAGCAGGGAACCTGACCGCAAGCCGGATGCCGACGCCGAATTCGCCGAAGTTCGGGCGCTCGATCCGAGCCTGATACAAGCGCCCGCCGTGCCGCCGTCGCCCGCGATGTCGCCGTCCTCGGCGAGCACCGCCGCCCCGGTTAGCTTTGAGCGTCCGAAAGTGCGTTCCGCGAACCGCAGATTTCTGCTGACGCGCGACTCGCCGGTTTATCAAACCACCAATGCGGCCAGCCAGGTGCTGGCGCAAGTCCATCGCGGCAAATGGATCCATGTGACCGGCATCAGCGGTAATTGGTTCAGAATCCGCATGAGAAACGGTACAGTGGGATTCGTTCCGATAAACGTGGCCGAATAGGGGCGACGCACGGCCGCATGGGAATTCGCGGAAAGTCGCCGTTCGCGCCGTATAAATCGTCAACACGCGGCGGCGTTCACTCCCTCTCGGAGGTGGCATAATCATGGTCAATCAGGATGTAACCACTCAGGACGTAAGCTATCCCGGCAAGAGCTGCACGCTTAAAGGCTATGTTGCCCGCCCGAGCGGTGGCGGACCGCATCCCGCGGTAATCGTGGTGCAGGAATGGTGGGGGCTCGACGATCACATCAAAGACGTGGCCCGGCGATTCGCGTCGGAGAGCTACTATGCGCTTGCGCCGGACCTTTATTCACGTCAAGGCAACAAGGTGACCAAAGACCCGAACGTCGCGGGCGAGTTGATGGGCAAACTGAAGATGAACGACGGCATCGACGACCTGCTTTCCACCATCGATTGGATCAAGCGGCAAACCAGTGCCAATGGCTCGCGCATCGGCGTGGTCGGTTTCTGTATGGGCGGAAGTTACGCGACGCTACTGCCATGCGTCAGCGGGGATATCAAAGCGGCGGCGCCATTTTACGGTGAAATCCCGCCTAATGACACGCTGCGCGATTTGCACTGCCCGATGTTCTATGCGTATGGCGCCAATGACGGATGGATTCAGCGCAAAGACGTTGACCGGCTGGCTGCCGCGCTCAAGGAATACGGCAAATCCGGCGAGGTCAAAGTATACGCTGGGTGCCAGCATGGTTTTTTCAACGACACGCGTCCCGGTGTGCATAATCCCAAAGATGCGCAAGACGCCTGGCAGCACACGCTTCGGCTGTTCAATGAAAATTTGAGAGCCTGACCTCCGGCATCAGGGTCAGGGCCGAATAGTCGATGCTAAATGGAACCAAGCGGGCGACCGAGACCGCCATGGGAAAGCGATTTGATCTTAAGCGGGGTGGCCGCACGCTGGCTTCATTAATTGTTGAACCCGGTAACGTAACGCTTAATCACGATCTAAC
>JBOHWM010000592.1:0-3245 GCA_050736555.1 Binataceae bacterium (SeqCode) | reverse complement strand
GCGATTCCTCGGTGATATGGCGCACCTCCTCGAGCGTCATCTGGGCCGGCACGTTGACCTCGGTCGCGCCGATACTCACCACGTGGCCGAGGATCGAGAGGCCAAACGGTTCGATAAGCTGGCGGGCGAATCCGCCAATTGCAACGCGGGCAGTGGTTTCGCGTGCGGAGGCACGTTCAAGCACGTCGCGGATATCGTCGAGATTATATTTCAGCACGCCAGCCAAGTCGGCATGGCCTGGGCGCGGACGCGTCACGGCCTGCGTGCCAGCGCGGTCGGCGGGGTCGAGCGACATGCGTTTTTGCCAATTCTTGAAGTCGCGATTTTCTACGATGAGGGTGACTGGGCTGCCCATCGTGCGGCCAAAACGGATACCTGATACGACTCGCACTTCGTCGCGTTCGATAGCCATGCGGCCGCCACGGCCATAGCCTTTCTGGCGCCGCGCGAGGTCGTGATTAATGCGCGTGAGTTCGATATCGAACCCGGCAGGGGCGCCTTCGACCACGGCCACCAGCTCGGGTCCGTGGGATTCGCCGGCGGTGAGAAAGCGCAGCATCGAAGTTGTTTCCTGGCCCGTGCGGATTAGAGCACTCCACCGGGGCATCACGATTCAACCAGAGTGGACGCGGAGGCGAAAGTGGTGCGGCAGGGTCCGATGCGGTGCAGAAAATTGTCTCGCCCTAGCGCTATCCGATGGCTTTTGTGCCAAGATTTTGTCTGGGAACTCAACCCGCGTGGCGGGGAATTATCGATGGCGCAAGATATCAAGACCAAAGCGCTCGACTTGGCGCTCACTCAGATCGAAAAGCAATTCGGTAAAGGCTCGATAATGAAGCTGGGCGAGCAGGCGATCGAAACCAATATCGCGGTCATACCGACTGGCTCGCTCGGCCTCGACCTGGCGCTGGGCGTCGGCGGTTTGCCACGCGGACGAGTAGTCGAGATCTACGGGCCCGAATCCTCGGGCAAAACCACGCTTGCGCTCGAATGTATCGCCGAAGCGCAAAAGACCGGCGGCATCGGCGCTTTCATCGACGCCGAACACGCGCTCGACGCCGGTTATGCGCGCAAGCTCGGCGTGAACGTCGAAGACCTGCTGATTTCACAACCCGATAACGGCGAGCAGGCACTCGAAATCGCCGAAACGCTGGTGCAATCCGGCGCCATCGACGTCCTGGTGATCGACTCGGTCGCCGCGCTGGTGCCGCGCGCGGAGATTGAAGGCGAGATGGGCGAGCCGCAAATGGGTTTGCAGGCGCGCCTGATGTCGCAGGCCCTGCGCAAGCTTACGTCGATCATTTCGCGTTCGCGCACGGTGGTGGTCTTCATCAATCAGATTCGGATGAAGATCGGCGTGATGTTTGGCAATCCGGAAACCACCACCGGTGGTAACGCGCTGAAGTTTTACTCCTCCGTGCGCATCGACATTCGCCGCATTGGGACCATCAAGACCGCCAGCGAGGTCATCGGATCGCGTACCAAGGCCAAGGTGGTCAAGAATAAGGTGGCGCCACCTTTTCGCGAGGCTGAGTTCGACATTTTGTACGGCTCGGGAATTTCCAAGGAGGGTGAGCTGGTCGACATGGGAGCCGAGAACAACGTCATCGAGAAGCTCGGCGCCTGGTATTCCTACGAGACCGAGCGGATCGGCCAGGGCCGTGAGAACGCACGCGACTTCCTCAGGGCCAATCCCACGATCGCCGACGAAATCGAGGTCAAGCTGCGCGCGAAATTGTCAATCAAAGCGTTGCCGCCCGGCGCGGTCGCGGGCGAGCAGGCGGAAGGTGAAGAGCCGGAGAACGCACCCGCCCCCAAACGCAAGGGTTGAACTCGATTCACACGACAGCGGAAAATGTAGCCGCCTCCACCGGCTTCACTCAGGCTATTGCGGCGGCGCTGATATGTGGATATATTGTGTAGCGGAACCATTATGACTGATGAGCCCGCCTCATCCGGCGACGCCCGCCAGCTTTCAATCCACAGTCGGCATCTGGTTGATTTAATTGCCGGCACCAGACTATTCGTTGTTCAAGGATAATTTTGTCGTTTTCCGCTTTTTCACTGTCTCCTGAAATCCATCGTTCGATTCGCGACCGTGGCCATCGCGAGGCCACTCCCATTCAGACCGGGGCGATTCCGCTCATTTTGAGCGGATGCGACGTGGTCGCCACGGCCGAAACCGGCAGTGGCAAGACCGCCGCATTTTTGATCCCGCTTATCGACCGTTACCATCGCGAGCGCCCGCGCACGCCCAGCGCCCTGATTATCGAGCCGACGCGTGAATTGGCGGCTCAGGTCGCGCGCGAATTCATGCTGCTGGCGCGTCATACGCATTTGCGCGCGACGCTCATCGTGGGCGGCGACTCGATGCATCGCCAAGTCGAGGAACTCCAGCGCGGCGTGCAGGTCATAATCGCCTGTCCGGGCCGCCTGATTGATCACGTCGAGCGTCAAACAGTTTCGCTCGAACACATCTCGATGGTGGTGATTGACGAGGCTGACCGCCTGCTGGACATGGGGTTCCTGCCCCAATTGCGCCGGATCATGCGGATGGTACCGAAGGCGCGGCAAACCCTGATGTTCTCGGCCACGATGGAATCGGCGGCGACGCGCATGGCGCGTGAGTTCATGAGTGAGCCCGAACGCGTCAGTATCGGCGAAAAGGCCGCGCCTCCTCCCAGCATCCGTCAGACCATTTGTACGGTAGAGCCGCAGCAGAAGGGCAAGGCGTTGTTGACGCTGCTCAAGCGCCCGGAAGTCGAAAGTGCGATCGTTTTCGCTCACACCAAAATTCGCGCCGAGCGCGTCGCGCGAACGCTCGAACGCGCCGGGATCAAAGCGGTTGCGATTCACGGCGACCGTACCCAGGGCCAGCGTTTCGCCGCGCTCGCCGGCTTCCGCCGTCATCGCTATCGCGTGATGGTGGCGACCGACGTGGCCGCGCGCGGCCTCGATATTCCCGGCGTCTCGCACGTGATTAACCTGGATCTGCCCGAAGAACCCGAAAACTATATTCATCGGATTGGGCGTACCGCTCGGATGGGACGTGAGGGCGTGGCGATCAGCCTGGTGACTGCCGACGATCGCGCAGCCCTAGGTCGCATCGAGCGCATCTTGGGAATTACGCTCGAACGTGAGCATCTCGACGGTTTCGCTCAGCCCGAGATTAGCGCGCCCAAACCGGTTACGCTGTTCCGCTCCGGTTCGATTCGCGCGCCGCGTCATCGCCCGCGCTTCAAGTG
>JBOHWM010000591.1:0-6372 GCA_050736555.1 Binataceae bacterium (SeqCode) | reverse complement strand
GTTATCGATCGTCTCGCCTCCGCTCCCGAGCGGCTGGCCGAATATTCGATGGCCGATTTCGCCCGGCTCGGCGGCGAGCATTCGATTGAGGTCGTGCAATGGCTGGCGATGCGCGCGGCATTGGGTGAAAGTGCGGCGCTGGATTTCAAATTTTATTATCCCTACGGCCTGATGGGTTATGGAATCGTGGGGTTCAAAGTTCCGGCGGGTTCGCCGGAATTCTTTGGCTTCGGCTGCGCATCAAAATAACAAAGGGATTGAGAGAAGAATCAATGCCAGTAAGAACCGGCGCGCAATACCTCGAATCGCTTCGTGACGATCGTGAGATTTGGCTCGAAGGAGAACGCGTGCGCGACGTTACCACCGACTCGCGCCTGCGCGCGGCGGCGCGTTCAGTGGCTGAACTTTACGACCTGCAGCATCGTCCCGATTTGCACGACATTCTCACCTATTCCTCGCCGAAGACCGGCGAACCGATCAGCCTGTCGTATCTGGAGCCAGCCAGTGAGGCTGATCTGCGCCGCCGCCGCGAGATGGTCAAGGTGTGGATGGACTGGTCGGCTGGGATGATGGGCCGCAGTCCGGATTTCGTCAATATTCACGTGACCGGATTCGCCTCCGCCCATCAATACTTCGCGCGCGGCGGCGAGCAATTCGGGCGCAATATCCGTGACTATTACGAAGACCTGCGCGAACGCGACTTATGCCTGACGCATACGCTGCTAAGTCCGCAAATCGATAAGTCCAAGCCGGTACATATGCAGCCGCGCGAGGTCGCCGCACGCATCGTGAAGGAAGGCGACAGTGGCGTCGTGCTGGAGGGTGCGCGTTCAGTCGCCACGCTCGCTCCGTACGCCAACGAGATCGCGGTGTTTCCCTCGACCTATCTGCAGAATTCGGAAGAGGCGCGGCCGTACGCGTTCGCCTTTTGCATTCCGGTGGCAACTCCCGGCCTGCGCTTCATCTGCCGCCCCACCTTCAATTCCGGCGGACCTGTGAGCGACCATCCGCTGTCGTCGCGTTTGGACGAGATGGATTGCGTGGCGTGGTTCGACCGCGTGACGATTCCGTGGGAGCGCGTCTTCATATGCCGCGATGTCGCTCTTTCCAATGGCGCCTTTATTCAGACCGGATGCATGAACCATCTGATGCATCAGTTCGGGACCAAGGATTTAGCCAAAGCGGAATTTATGCTCGGGCTCGCGATGGCGATGTGCGAGACCGTCGGCTCAAGTGATCAGCCGCATTACCAGAATTACCTCAACGAGATGATGAACACGGTCGAGTTGGTGCGCGCGGCTATCCGCGCGGCGGAGGCCGATCATGTTCCCGGCCCCAACGGCACGGTGCTGCCCAATGACCAGCCCTTGTGGACCGTGCGCACGATGTTTCCCCAGCTTTATCCGCGGTTGGTCGAAATCATTCAGATTCTCGGTTCGAGCGGCCTCGTCATGATGCCGAGCATCAAGGAACTGAGCGGCGCGCGCTCGGTAGAGGCCGAACTTTATTGCCAGGGCGTTTCGGTCCCCGCGGATAAACGTATTGAGCTGTTCAGGCTCGCATGGGACGCCTCGTGTTCGTCCTTCGCCGGGCGCCAAACGCTCTACGAGCGCTTTTTTTCTGGCGATCCGTGGCGCCTGGGTATCGCGCGCTGCCAATCATATCCGCGCAAGGACGAACTCAAGCGCCGCGTTTGGGAGTTCGTGGCGCGCGCGGCCGAATGGGATAAAAGCTGAGACGTGCGTTGCGAATTGACCAGGAGCAGTCCTGATGGATTTCGGTGTATGCGTATTGCCCAAACCCGACCGCTGTGCCGAAGAGGCGCGGATGGCCGAAGCATGTGGTTTCAGCCACGTATGGATCGCTGACACCCAGTTGATGGCGGGGGAGGTGTTCGTGTGCCTCGCGCTGTGCGCCGCCGCCACAAGTAAAGTGAAGCTCGGAACCGGCGTTGCAATCGCCGGAACGCGCATCGCCCCGGTGACGGCGTGCGCGCTCGGCAGTTTGAATCAAATCGCGCCGGGCCGGGTGGTGTTCGGAATCGGAACCGGTAACAGTGCACGCCGCGCGATGGGGATGCCGCCGTATAGCTTGCGCGACCTGCGCGAGCATGTGCGTGTCGTACGCGGATTGCTCAGCGGCGGCGAGGTTGAGTATCGCGAGGATGAGCAAACCCGGCCCATCCGCTTTTTCCATCAGGACCTCAATTTCGTCAATACGCGCGATGCGATTCCTATTTACGTTGCGGCCAACGCGCCCAAAGCGATGGAGCTGGCGGGTGAGATCGGTGACGGTTTTATCACCTCGCGCACCAACACGGTCGCCGGATGGAACGAAACCTGGTCGCGCGTTTGCCAAAGTGCGCGCGCGCATGAAAAAGATCCCGCGCGGCTTTACACCATGTTGCTCACCACCACCTGCCTGATGCGTCCAGGTGAAACGTTGGAATCGCAGCGCGTGAAGAGCGCGGTTGGGCCGTGGGCCGCGGTCGCCCTGCATTCACTTTATGAGACCGCGAAGAGTGCCGATTCGGCGCCACCGCCGATCCGGCCACTGTTCGAGCGTTATAAGGCGTATCTCGACGATCGCGCTGTCCGCCGGCATGACTACTATTTGCAACTCCACGACGGGCATGGACTCTATGTCAGGGGCGAGGAAGAGCGCTTCATCACGCCCGAACTAATCGCCCATACCACCATGACTGCGACACCCGAGGCGCTATTAGAGAGATTGCACGCGTTGGACGCGGCCGGTGTTAAGCAGGTCGCCTTTATTCCCACACCGGGCGCTTACGCGGATTTTGTCCGGGAATTCAGTGAACGGATTATCGCGCGATTTTGAACAAGCTCAGAGTCGGGCTGAAACAATCACGATGCGTACACGTTGGCGACGCGAAAACCTGTGTTGGGAGAAGTTCAAATGAGCGGTGCACAGCGCGTACGGAGTCACGACGGCGATTCAAAGATCTACTCCTCAAGCCTGATGGAGCGTGCGAAAGCATTGGCCCCAATGTTGCGCGAGCGTGCCGCCGAAACGAATCGCCTGCGACGCCTGCCCGACTCGACTTGGAAAGAGCTGGTCGGGACCGGCATCGTGCGCGGGCTCCAGCCTGCGCGATGGGGCGGTGGTGAATCGACTCTACGCGAATTCTACAGCGCCATCATGGAGGTTGCGCGTGCCGAGGGATGTGCCGGATGGGTCGCCGGGATCATCGGCGTGCATCCCTGGCAGACCGCGCTGTATCCCAAAGAAACCCAAGATGAAGTCTGGGGCGAAGATCCGACCGTGATGAATTCGTCCTCCTATGCGCCCACTGGCAAAGCCGAGCGGGTCGCTGGCGGTTATCGTCTAAACGGGCGCTGGTCGTTCTCCACCGGATGCGATCATTGCCAATGGGTTAACCTGGGCGCGATCGCTGGCGGGATCGAAATCAATGGTGAACGCTTGGCGGATTTCCGTTCCTATCTGCTGCCGCGCAAGGATTACCGCATCGATGACAACTGGCATGTCGCCGGGCTTGCGGGTACTGGCAGCAAGGATATCGTCGTGAATAATGCCTTCGTGCCGGATCATCACAGCATGTCGCATTGGGACTTTATTTTCGGACGGCCGTTGCCGGGTTGGGAACTCAATTCCGCGCCGCTCTATCACTTACCGTTCGCGCTCGTGTTCATCAGCGCGCTGAGCGCGGCCATACTCGGAGCCGCGGCTGGGTTTCTCGACGAATGGCTCGAGAACGGCCGCACTCGCCATGGCGGCCTGGGGGTGAAAATCGCCGAGGACCCGTACAGCCATCGGCTCGTCGCGGATGCCAGTTACACAATCAGCAGTGCGACTCTGAAGTTCCTCACCGACTGCGACGAGATAATGAATGCCGCCGCGCAAGGGATCTCGTTCACGCTCGAGCAGCGGGCGGAACTGCGCTACAACGTCACGCGCGCGGCGGAACTGGTCGCGCATACGGTTGAGCGCCTATTCGAAGCCGGCGGTGGTCACGCGATTTTTCTCGATCATCCGCTTCAGCGTCGTTACCAGGACATCAAGGGCATGATGCATCATGCGGCGACGAATCCGAATCCCGCGGCAAAACTTTACGGTGCGGCTCGCCTTGGCGTGCCCATTCTCGATCTGTTCCTATGATAATCAACCGTTGGTGAAAAGATTGATGGTGCTCCGGATGGGAGTGCCGATGTTTGCCCCGAGCAATCGGTAGGAAGCAAAAGCCGCCGCCGCGATCGCGGCTAGAATAAACGCGTACTCGGCCATCGACTGACCCCTCAGCGGCCTCGCCAGGTATTCGCGCATGATGACGAGCTGTACGGCGATGCGGATCACTTCGATTTCCCCGGAAAACCCTGCTTCTCGGCGGAATCTCTCTCTAAAATCGCACGGCAAACTGTAAAGAACCTCGCGTTGCCGCTGGCCAAGTATAGATTGACCATCACATGCGGCAATTGGCCGCACGCCAGATTAGATTTGCTTAAACCAATGTTGGCATAATATGCATTAAAGAACATCTAGGATCAAGTCATATGCGTGAGTATCACCGAAGGTGATAACGGCCACGGAATGACGAGTGATTCATCATCAGAGCAAAGCATCGCGTGAAAGCGCGCGGCGGTATGATTGGGCGAATTCGCGAAGCCATACCTGAAGAGGCGTCGTACGAGGCTTTGGTCGACTCGCCCGATCGTATGGAGCTAACGTATCACTGCGACGATTGCTGATGATCGCAAGGAAAGTGGCGATGAGCGAAGTGATTGATCCTGCCAGTATCCGCGACTATCACGCTCATATCTACTACGATGACCACTCGCGGGCGGCAGCGGCAAGAATACGCGATCAGCTTGAAACATCCTTTGCGGTCGAGGTGGGCCGCTGGCGCGATCAGCCCGTCGGTCCGCATCCCCAGCCGATGTATCAGGTCAAATTTGGTGTCACTGAATTCGCCAGAATTGTACCGTGGCTGATGCTGAATCGGGGCGATCTCACCATCCTGGTGCATCCCAACACCAACGACGCATATACCGACCATGCGCATAACGCGCTCTGGCTCGGCGCCAAACTCGACTTGCGGCTGGACATTCTGAGGGATTTGACTTCCTGAAGTTCCAATGCAATCGCCGTCCGCCTTACCACGTGTGCTTAGGCCAACAACACCGCGATAATGCCCGAGATGAAGACCGCGTCGAACGTGCCGGCGCCGCCAATCGAAGCCACCGGAGCATGAAATTGATGATAGGCGGGTAGGTTCAGGATATCGGCCCCAAGCAGGCATCCGAGTGTTCCGGCTACGTAGGCCACCGCCGCCGACTTTTGACGTCCAAAAATGATCGCCAGGATTGCCGCCGCGATTCCCGGAAACAGCGTTGGCACGGTGATGCCCAGTCCCGGCACGACGTGTGAGAAATGATAGACCAGCGCGGTCACACCGGCGGTGGCCAGAATCGCCGCGATTAAGCCGCCGACGCGCACGAGCAAATAGACGCATATCAGGATCGGAATGAGCGCGCCGCCGACATTAATTGCAATCAGCATATGGCCCGCCACCATCACGTGCGGAATTACGTACGCGATGCCGTGGGAAACGATGACGCGGTCATGAATTATCTTTCCCGTGGTTACCGCCGCGACCGGGATATTGATGAAGCTTCCTACCAGGGTCGCGAACAACAACAGGATCACTGCGCGATGCGACATGCCGAGCTTGTGGTAGACGGTTTGGATAAGGCCGATCTCCAGCAAGACGATCAGAATTACCAGCACAAGTCCGAGCAGGCCGATATAGGGAAGGGTCAGGGGCAAGTACACGAGCGGTGTCTAGCGCGCGCGCCGCGGCCATACAAGCCAGCGACTACCGGCGCGGCGGTTGTCCCGCCGCCGCAATAGTGATTACTTGAACGCTAGCGAAGTCTTTCGGCGGTGCGAGCAGGCTAGTGGAGCGGCGCATCATCAGGCGGAACGAAGTGAAGCCGAGCAAACGAGTCTGCGAGACGCGTTTAGCGCGGCTGAGCAGACGAGTCTTGATTTGGCCGAAGGCTCTCAGACTCGTCCGCCCCACGGAGCTGCGTGGGGAATAAGGCGTCCGCGACGTGCGCATCGGCGCACTGGTGGCTTTATAGTTTTTGATCATCCATTTGCGAGGTGAACTCCGCCATGGCGAGCGTGACGCAACTCGGCTATCTCGGTTTGAAAGCCAGCCAACTCGGAGAATGGGAAGAGTTTGCCACCGGCATCCTCGGACTCGAAGTTGAAAAGAGCGATAACGGGCTCTTCCTGCGCATGGACGAGCATCACCATCGTTTCGTTATTCTGCCCGATGGCGCGGATGACCTCGCGTTCGTTGGATGGGAAGTGGCCGACGAGCGCGCG
>JBOHWM010000590.1:0-3006 GCA_050736555.1 Binataceae bacterium (SeqCode) | reverse complement strand
CGATTGCGGTGCGTGAGCGCCTGGCTTATGCCGACGAGCAAATTGCGCAAGCGTTGTCCGCGCTCAAAGAGAGCGCGCCCGCGCTGTCCGAAATCGCGCTGCTGTCGACCTGCAACCGGGTCGAGATAGTCGCGGTCACCGGACAACCGGAGCGTGCCGCTGAGCAAATAGCTGGATTCCTGGCTTTAGATCGGAACGTTTCACCCCATGCGTTCCGCTCTTCGCTCTATCGCTTCGAGGGACGCGCCGCCGCTCGCCATCTCTTCCGCGTCGGCGCGAGCCTCGACTCGATGGTGGTGGGTGAACCACAAATCCTGGGTCAACTGAAAACCGCGTACGCGCACGCGGCCGAGGCCGGCACTGTCGGACTGGTGCTGCATCGCGCATTTCACAAGGCCTTTTCCGTCGCCAAGCGCGTACGCAAAGCCACGCTGATTGGTCATGGCTCAGTCTCGGTAGGCTCGGCGACGGTAACCCTGGCTGGCAAGATTTTCGACGCGCTGAGTGACAAGACCGCGATGTTGATCGGGGCGGGCCGGATGGCCGAAGTATGCGCGCGTAATCTCAAGCGCGCCGGCGTGCGGTCGCTGCTGATCACCAGCCGGACATTTGATCACGCGGTCGAACTGGCGCGTGAACTGGACGGCACCGCGGTCAATTTCGATAATTTCAGGCCGTACCTGAAGATGGCCGACATTGTGATCGGCTCGTTGGCGACGCCGCGTCCAGTGCTCAATCATGACGAGTTCGACGGCATTTTGAAGGAGCGCCGCTATCGTCCGATGTTCCTGATTGATCTGGGCGTGCCGCGCAATTTTGACGCACGGCTCAACGGGAAAGAAAACGTCTACCTCTACGATATCGACGACCTTGGTGGACTAATCACCGAAACGCGCGGAGAACGTGAGCGCGAAGCCGAAAAGGCCGAATCGATTGTCGAGACGGAACTCGAGTCATTCTGCAAATGGATCGATCAACTCGATCTGGTGCCCGCTATCAAGGATATCCGCAGCAGCATCGAGCTCCTACGCGATAACGAATTGGAGCGCCATCGCGCCTGGCTGGCGGCGCTCGCACCCGCCGAACGGGAACGTATCGAGGCGCTCACGCGGAGCTTGGTTAATAAACTGCTTCATCGGGTGCTATCGGGTTTGCGTGAAGGCCGCACCGGCACGCCGGACGGTCTGAACACGGCGGAAATCGCACGACGGCTGTTATGCGGCAATTTGCTCACGGATGGATTCAATCCTGACCGCGACGACGGCGAGGACGACCTATGACCGTCGCGCGGGCGAGCGCATGATACAGGTCATGCTGCGAATTGCCTCGCGGCCGAGCGCTTTGGCCCTGGCACAGGCAAATCTGGTCAAGGCACGGCTCGAAGCGCGGCTGCGTCATCCGGTCGAAATAGTTCCGATCAGCACACGCGGCGACAAGCTGACCAGTGCGTCGCTCGCACGTATCGGCGGCAAGGGACTATTCATTCACGAACTTGAGCAGGTCTTGATCGAAGGACGGGCCGATGTCGCGGTGCATTCGATGAAGGATCTGCCCGCCGCACTCTCGCCCGCATTTCGCATCATCGCGGTGCCCGAACGCGAAGACGCGCGCGACGCCTTGATCAGTCGAGGTTCGGGCGGATTCGCCATGCTGCCCCCCGGAGCGCGACTGGGCACCTCTTCGATTCGCCGGCGCCTGCAGGCCTTGAGGCGACGGCCCGATCTGGAAGTCGTTGCGCTACGTGGCAACGTTGATACGCGTCTGACGCGTCTGCAACAGAGCAATTTCGATGCCATCATGCTTGCGCTGGCCGGCCTTAAGCGGCTTGATCGATCAAACCCCGGCCGAGGGCTCGCGAACTCGCTCGCCCCACGCGGCCTCAACCTCGAAGCGTTGAACGAGAGCGATTTCGTGCCTTCGGGCGGACAAGGCGCGCTCGCGATCGAAACCCTCGCGGACCTTCCGTTGTGTGGTTCAACCGAACTGGAAGTGGCGCTGGCCTCACTGAATGACCGGCGCGCCGCGGCTGAGACGACGGCCGAGAGGACGTTTCTCGAAACGATCGGCGCTTCGTGCGTTTCACCAGTTGGAGTCAGGGCGACCGCGGAACAAGACGTTCTAAGTTTGCGCGCGATGCTCTTCAACCAAGACGGTTCGCGCAATCTCACTGACGAACGCTCAGTATCCTGCGATGCTAACTCAGCCTTGGATTTATCAGCGGCCGGCCGGCGGCTGGGGCTCGAGCTTGGGCACCGCATGCTCGACCTTGGCGCACGCGAGTTGATCGGTGAATAAGCGTGGCAAGGTCTATTTGGTCGGCGCCGGACCCGGCGCTCCCGACTTGATTACCGTGCGTGGTGCCGAGGCTATCCGCCAGTCCGATGTCGTAGTTTACGATTATCTCGCCAGCCCGGAGTTGTTGCGGCTCGCCCCCGCAGGCGCGGAATTGACCTACGTCGGCAAGCGGGGTGGCAGTCAACATCACTTTACTCAAGACGAAATCAATCGCCTCTTGATAGCCCACGCGCGGGCCGGACGACTGGTGGTGCGCCTCAAGGGGGGCGATCCCTTTATTTTTGGACGTGGAGGCGAAGAGGCTGAAGCACTGGCTGCGGCAGATGTCACGTTCGAAGTGATTCCCGGGATAACCTCCGCGATTGCGGCGCCCGCGTTTGCCGGTATTCCGCTGACCCATCGCGAACGCGGCTCGTTCGTTGCCTTTCTGACTGGTCATGAGGATGACGATAAGGCGCCGGAGACGGCGGTGCCGTGGAATGAACTGGCGCGCGCGGCGCAAGGACGGGGGACGCTGGTGCTGCTGATGGCGAACGCGCGCTTGCGTCAGAACCTGGCGCGTTTGATAGGCGGCGGGCTTGCGCCTGAGACGCCGGCGGCGGCGATTCAATGGGCGACCACTGCCGCGCAAAAAACCGTATCCGCCACGCTCGGCACGCTCGCCGGCGAAACGGAGCGGGCCGGTCTGGCGGCACCGGCAATCGTGGTGGT
>JBOHWM010000589.1:0-4847 GCA_050736555.1 Binataceae bacterium (SeqCode) | reverse complement strand
GCCCGTACCTGATCGAACTCGGCAGGGTCCGCGCGGATCTGCTCGAATACCGGACCGCGCAGAAATTCCCCAACATCGCGCTCGATGACCGAGCCGTCGGTAAGGGTCAGCCTCAGCTTGCGGTTGCCGGTCGACGCCGCATACTTGATGCGAAGCAAAGGCATCGATTGTCACCTCCGGACAGATTTTACTCCAACGGCTCGATTGGCGTCAGTACTTTCCCTGCCTGGGCCCGTAGCCAGTCTGAGCGCAGTTCTACGCGGTGAACTGCGGACCATTCCAGAACCAAGGCCAAGGCTCTACGCGGAAGGGAGCCACGCAGCACCATCAACGTTTCTATTTCAACCAAGGCCTCATGCTCTCCGTAAACAGCATGAAAATGCGCCGGCTCATGATCGCTGTAGAACATTCGTATGATGATGCCGAAAAAACGACTCAATTCAGGCACGATCGTTTATAGCACTCTCGCGAATCGTATGTTGCTGTTCATCTCGAGGGCCGGCGCGTTGGTACGTAGGTCCTAACCAATGATGCGGCGTTCGCGGAGGCGCATGATTTCGGATTCAAGGCCGAGCTCACGGAGCACTTCCTGCGTATGTTGACCGAGCAAGGGCGGTGCGCTGCGAATCTCAAGCGGTGTTTCGGAGAATCGGATAAATGGCGCAACCGTGGCGAACTTGCCAGCGGTGGGATGCTCGATTTCAGTCAGCGCGCCGAGCGCCGCAGTCTGCGGGTGAGCCACCAATGCGGCATAATCAAGGATCGGAACGGCGTCGCCGCCAACGCTATGAATAAGATCGATGATCTCCTGGCGGGGGCGCGACGAGAAGGCCTTTTCCCAAATCGGTTTGGCCGCTTCAGCATACCGTCCGACGCTGGTGGCGGCGCGGCCGAAATCGGCAAAACGCGGATCGCTGAGATATTCTTCAAGCCCCAATTCCAGCATCAGCCGATCCCAATCTTCGCTATTGCCGCGACGCAGAATGAAGTAGAGCGCGCCGTCCGCGGCCTGATAACCGTGGTCGGGGGCGTTGGTGTAATGGTCGAGATGGAAGCCGTACCAATCGTCAGGATTGGAAAACGAATGCCACATAACCCCGCGCATATGCAGCAAGCTACCGAATTGGCTGATTGCCACGCGCTGTCCCACACCGGCGCGTTCGCGATGGAACAACGCGGCGAAAATCGCCTGCGCACCGAAAATCGCGGTATTCAGACTGGCCACATCGGCGCCCAATCGAAGCGGCGTATCGCCGATACGGCCGAGTGAGGCGGTGTACTCGGCCATCGCCTGAATCACCAGTTCACTTCCGGGGAGATGTTTGAGCGGACCGGCTTCACCAAAGGCGCTGATCGCGCAATACACCAGGCGCGGGTTGTCGCGGCTGAGAACACTGTAACCGATCCCCAGCGCGTCAGCTTGATCAGGTCCCAAATCCTCCACCACAACGTCGCAATCACGCGCCAGCCGCCGGATCAAATCGCGGCCCTCGTCCGTGCGATAGTCCAGCGCCATACTGCGCTTGTTGCGATTGATACTCAGGAAAACAGCGCTTTCTCCCCCGATGAAAGGCGGTCCGGCCTGGCGCGCCCAATCGCCTCGCAGCGGTTCGATTTTCAGCACGTTGGCGCCGGCGTCGCCCAATTGCATCGTGCAAAACGGGCCGCATAAGCCCTGCGTAAGTTCGAGTACGCGAAAGCCCGCGCAGCTACCTTCACTCATGAGGTGCGTCCGATGCTTGAACGCAGTTTGCGGGCTCTCGATTCTGAACGCAGTTCGCGGACTCACTTGCTCGTTTCGCTTCGCTCGACTGGTGCGCCCGGCTGCGCTCCGCTCCGCCCGATGTAATGCCCAGTTCGGCCAGCACCTCGGCGGTGTGCTCGCCAGTCATGCCGCCGGCGCGAATCGGTCCCGCCGGCGTGCGGCTGAATTTCCACGGCAGGCCGTCGACGTACATGTGTCCCCAATGCGGCGAGTCGATCTCGACGATGTACTGGTTATCGATCACTTGCGGATGATATTTCAGTTGGTCGAAGGTGAGAAATGGACCGCTGGGAACGTTCTCCGCACTAAGGCGCATCAACCACCATGCGGCGGGCTTGGCTGCGAATTTGTCAGCGAGGATTGCGCTCAGCGCGTCACGATTGGCTACGCGCGCGGGATTGGTTTCAAAACGCGTATCGTTGATGATCGATTCCAGGCCGAGGGCGCGGCACAAGCCCGTCCATTGCTCATCGTCAGTGACGCCGACCGCGATGTACTTCTTATCCTGGCAGGCGAAGGCCTGATGGGGCGCGGTAGTGGCCGCGGCGCTGCCGAGCGGAGCGGGTTGGACGCCGCTGGCGAGATACTCAGCGATACGCGTGGTCTGCAAAGCTATCGCCGCCGTCAGCATCTCGACTTCGATCTTTTGGCCCTTGCCGGTACGCTCGCGCGCGAGCAGGCCTTGCAGCACCGCCTGTGTGATTACGGTCGCCGTAGTCAGGTCTAGATGCGCGAGATGGCGGAACATTTCTCCTTTTTGTTGGACGCGCTCCGCCGCCTCACCTGTAAGGCCGCGCTGCGCCTGGCCTGATGTTCCGTCCGCGGGGCCGGTAATCGAGCACCATCCGCAGACCGCCTGCACGGTCGGATCGATACCGGCTTCGGTCGCCATCGGTCCGGTCCGCCCATAGGCCGACGCGGCGACATAGACGATACGCGGATTGGCCTGCGCCACGACGTCGTAGCCGAGGCCCAGCCGCTCGACCGCGCCGGGCCGCATATTCTGCACGAAGACGTCGCTGCGTTGAACGATCTTGAGCGCGATAGCACGGTCGGCTTCTTTCTTGAGGTCGAGCTCGATCATCCGCTTGTTGTGATTGGCGGAGATGTACAGTACCGATCCACCGCGCAATTTAGGCGGCACCATATGCGAGAGCAGATCGCCACCCGGCGCTTCGACCTTGATAACGTCGGCACCGAGCGCTCCAAGGAGTTTCGTTGCCCATGGGCCCACCGCGGCGACGGTGAGGTCTAACACCCGGATACCTTCAAGTAGAGACGCCATCTTCAGCTCCTTGCTCAGGTTTCCGGACGGAACTTGGCCAGCGTGATCTCTTCGGTCACGTCGTCGAAGGCCACCCGCACGCGCATCCCTGAACGAATCTGTTCGTTGGGAATATCAATCAGGTTGGTTAGCAGGCGCGGTCCCTCTTCGAGTTCGACCTCGGCGGCATTGTAGGGAAGGTCATGATCGTAGCCGCGGAAATAGGATTGATGGAACACCACCCACGAATTGACGTGACCGCGTCCGCTGACGACGGTCCAGGCGAATTCCCGCGACCAGCAATATGGACATAACGGCGAGGGCGGGTACCAGAACCTCGCGCATGCGCCGCATCGCTGCAATCTCAACTCGCGCCGGCGTAATCCGTCCCAATAAGGCTGATTGAGGGGCGTGATCAGAGGAAGAGGTTTTTCATAGCGCGCTTCGGCCACCTGCGATCTCCTTCGCGGCAACAGAATTAATGGATCGTTGCCGCCTCCGGAACGTCTCAGCGGTGATAGATGAGCGAATCACCATAGGCATTGGCCCATTGGATGATCTTTGCGCCCTTGATTTGGCGGGAGCCACATTCCCCGCGCAGTTGCCGCACGATCTCGACCTGATGGTTCCAGGCCATGATGTGCGCCTCCGACAAGAGGCCGCCATTGGTGTTCATCGGCAGCTCGCCGCCCAATTCGATGCGTCCGTTCTGGGTGAAGGCCGCCGCCTCGCCCGGCTTGCAAAAGCCAAAGCGCTCCAGCGCCATCCATGCCAGAATCGAAAAAGCATCATAGGTGAACAAGGCGTCGATATCCTTATGCGCCACACCGGCCATCTGATAAACGGGTTGCACACCCGCTTGATAGTCAAAGGCGGGTTGCTGCGCGACGCCAAAACCCGGGTAGGCCCAGATAAATTCGTCATGCCCGGCGGGTAAACCCTGCATCCCGCCAATATAAACCGGCGGCTTCTTCAAATCGCGCGCGCGCTCGGCCGTAGTGACGATGACGCACGCGGCGCCGTCGTTAATGAGGCAGTAGTCGAGCAGGTGCAGCGGCTCACATACCAGTCGCGAAGCTTGATGGTCGGCAACGCCGAACGGCTCTCGCATGATGGCGTTGGGATTCATCGCGGCGTGCTTGCGAAAAGCCACCGGCACTGCGGCCAACTGTTCGCCACTGGCGCCGTAGCGCTCAAAGTAACGCCGCGCCACCAACGCCGCGCCGGCACCTGGCGAAGTCATGCCATAGACGGGATCCTCGCCATGGCCGCCGCCGGCCTCGCGCGCCCCTTCACGGTCGCTGGCGCCGCCCATCATGGGTCGGCGCGAACCTGAAAAGCTTACAGCAGCCATGCAGGCGATGGCCTCCGCCAGCCCCGCGCTGACCTGCATCGCAGCCCATTGGATACAGCTCGCGGTGAAACGGCCGTGCGACCAGGTTTGATTGTAGCTGCGCAGCCGGAGCCCCAGCACTTGCGCGAGACTGTCGCCGTCAGCCCCGATCGGAGAGCCGAAACTGACGATCAGGCCGTCAAGCCGTTCGCGTTCCAAGCCCGCGTCCGCAAGCGCCATGGAGATTGCTTCGGCGGCGAGGTCGATGGGACTGCGCATGAGGCGGCGGCCATACTTGGAATGGCCTACGCCCGCAATGGCCGCCTGATCTTTCATATTCCAGTTGGACATGAACGTCTCCGCGCCGAGGCTGCGGCGATCTTTCGCGGATATACGATGAGCCTACAAAAGTCCGACGCGCGCTGTCCAACCGCTGTGGCAAACTCGTTGGAAATAGGATGGACGGTAAACGCACATTTCTGATA
>JBOHWM010000588.1:0-2886 GCA_050736555.1 Binataceae bacterium (SeqCode) | reverse complement strand
GATCATGAGCGCGTTCCATGCGGTCAGCACCTTCTCATCACGCGCCGGCCGCACGCGCTGCTCGCGCGAGGCGAACAACCGCGCCTTGATGGTATCGACGGCGTCCGCAATCGCTTCCTCGGATTTATTGAACAGGCGCGCGGCGTCGGCAATTTCGATCGTGCGATGCAAAATATTCGCATCCTCGAAATTGCCTTCCTCGCTGATATCAAAATACCGCGCGCCAATGGCGAAAAGCTCATCGCCGAGCACGGCGCGCGCCTGCGCCGCCGTCCATAGGAAGAATTTACCTTCTTCGCCCTCGCTGTCAGCGTCCTGGCTGGAATAGAAACCGCCCTCCGGACTGGTCATCTCGCGCAAAACATAATCGAAAATTTCGCGCGCGGTGGTGAAGAAGGCGGGCTGATTGAGGGCGCGGCCGGCGTCGAGATAAAGCCGTGCCAGCAGCGCGTTATCATAAAGCATCTTTTCGAAATGCGGCACCAACCAGCGCTCGTCGACGCTGTAGCGATGAAAGCCACCGCCGATTTGGTCATGGATACCGCCCTTGACCATCCGCGTCAGCGTATGGCGCACCATCTCAGCCATGGCGGGATCGCTATCGGACTCATGCACACGTAAAAAGAGCGAAAATACGAAGGTGTTTGGGAATTTGGGCGCGTTGCCGATCCCGCCGTGCACACTATCTTAATGTTCCGCCAGCGCACGCGCCGCGCTTGGCGCAAGGTCCGGCCGTAACTCGCCCTCACCGGGCTGATATTCCGTCAACGAGCCCAACGCCTGGCTCAGCCGCGTGACATTATGCTGCACCTCCGCCGTCTGGTTGTGATATGCATGCGCAACTTCGCTCAGCACTCGCTTGAAACCGGGCATTCCCTGGCGATCCTCGGGCGGAAAATAGGTGCCACCGTAAAACGGTTTGCCATCGGGAGTCAAAAACATCGTGAGCGGCCAGCCGCCACGCCCGGAGAGCAATTGCACGGCGTCCATGTAAATCTGGTCGAGGTCCGGTCGCTCTTCCCGATCGACTTTGATCGAAATGAAATTATCATTCATGACTTGCGCGATCGCCGGATTCTCGAACGATTCGCGCTCCATCACGTGGCACCAATGGCAGGCCGAATAACCAATCGAGAGCAAGATCGGCTTGTTTTCCGCCTTGGCCCGCGTCAAGGCTTCCTCGCCCCACGGATACCAGTCGACAGGGTTGTAAGCGTGCTGACGCAGATAAGGGCTTTGCTCGTGAATGAGCCGATTGGGCTTGTGTCCCTTTTCAGGGATTGATTGTTGATCGCTCATGACATCACTCGGAAAGAAATCGGGGATTTGTGTGAGGGTTGGCGCTAAGTGAACGGCCCCGTGATCGCCGCCTCGCCTTTTGTACGCACCGCTCCGGCTGATGATTTCGACCCTATCACGCCCGTCGCGCGCTGGCGACGTCACATAATTCCGTGGCCGATTATGCGAAATAAAAGGCGGGGCCTGGAAGTGCCAGAACCCCGCCCGTAGCTCATCGTTTCGCGGCGCTACATTTTGCCCTGCAGAATAAAGGAAATGACCAGCGAATAGAGCGTCAACGATTCAACGAAAGCCAATCCGATAATCATCGGCACGAACAATTGGTTGGTGCTGTTGGGATTGCGACCGATTGATTCCATCGCTGAGGCTGCCAGCTTGCCCTGCCCGATACCGCATCCGAGCGCCGCCACGCCGATACCGATACCGGCGCCAATCGCGATCAATCCGGCGTTCAGGCCCGTAACACCGGTGCCAGCTCCGGCGGCCGTTTGAGCCATCGCCATCAACGGCGAGGCCATCACAATCGCGAGCACCGCGCCCGCGGTTAACCAAAATCGTCGTAACATTCGACCCTCCTCTTTGCCACGCCGTCGTTCCAGCCCTAAGCTATTTAACCCCGCCTTCTATCATCTTCCACGCTTCGGCCGGACCGGACTTCGGTCGCGGAATTAGTTCTTTTTTATCCGGCTCCTCGGTATTTTGTCATTCCAAGCGTAGGCTGCTGGAGCGAGACTCCGCTCCGCTTCGCTCGAGATGACGGAAATTGCGCGCCATTGCGGGTCAGTCGTAATGGGAATGCGCCGCCATGCGGACGTAGGCGATGGCGAGCACCACGAAGACCAGCGCCTGCACGATACATACGATTGCGCCAAGCGCGTAAAAGGCCAGCGGTATCACCAGCTTGGTCAGGCCTGTGAACAGTCCCAGCACCTTATGGTCGGCGAACATGTTGGCGAACAGACGGATACCGAGTGAGAAGGGCCGGAAGAGATTATCTGAGACTTCGATCACGATGAAGAACGGCGCCATGATCAGTAGCGGCCCCAGAAAGCTGCGCAGGTACCATGCCCCTTGATGCCTGAAACCCTGGTAGATGTAGTAGATGAAGCAGATTATCGCCAAGGCAAAGGTCAGGTCGGTGTCGTTGGTGGGCGGTTCAAAGCCGGGAATCAACCCGAGGAAGTTGGCGAATAGAATAAAAATAAACAGGCTGCCGAAAAACGGTACGTATTTGCGCGCGCCGTGTAACTCCGACACCTCGGCGACAAAGCCGTCGAGCCATTCCACGATTACTTCGGCGAAATGGCGCAGCGTCAGGCCATCGTCGGGTATCAGCGGATCGCGCGCACGCGCCAATGATCGACGCGCAAAAAAACCGAAAATCAACAACCCCACCATCACGAACCACGTCCCGACCATCACTTCCGGGACCTTGTGGGCACCCATGATGTTGATGAAATTAATCGGATTCAAACGTCGTTGCTCTCTCGCACATTATTGAAACGCGCCGCGGAGGCCCGCCTCGGACTGGCACGCGAAACACGCCATGTCTCAATAAAGATCGCAACGAACTGAGTCAAGAGACCC
>JBOHWM010000587.1:0-10697 GCA_050736555.1 Binataceae bacterium (SeqCode) | reverse complement strand
GGGTTGGACCGAAGGCTGAGGCTGATAATCCGCGTATCACGCGGATTTCCGACCAAGGCTTACTCCAGGGATTCAGCTATCAAGTGATGACCGAACGGCGGACGTGACGGCGTCCGCTGTTCTGTTTTCTACAATGCGGGTGGAAGAGCGGCATCGCGCCGCGCGTGTTCAGACGATGCGCTTCTGACCGTGCTTAAAGCCGCCCTGCTGCCCCGCCGGCTCTTCATTACCGGGTTCGCGTTCCGGACCAGCGTCGCGCGGGCGGCGCTCGCGCGTGGCCCGTTCGCGACGATCGGCCGGTACAATTTCAATCGAACGCAGAAAGCCGTCTCCGGAAGATCGGGTGGTGATCATGGGGTCATCCTTGAGCGCCAGATGGACGATGCGGCGGTCGCGCGGCGGCATCGGGTCGAGCGTAACGGTGACGTGCTCGCGCTTGGCTTCCTCGCCCTTCGACAGCGCCATTCGATGAAGCTGGCGGCGCCGGCGCGCGCGATATGATTCCGTATCGAGCGTGATCGGCAGTGCGTCCTTGACTTTGCGCGCAATCAGGCGGTTGAGCAGATATTCGAGCGCATCGAGCGTCTGCCCGTGACGGCCGATCAAAATGCCGGAGCCGTCGCCCTTGAGATTGAGTTCAAGCGTGCCGGGCTCGCCCTCGGTTCGTTCGACCTGAGCTTTCTCACCCATCAGCGCGAGCAAACGTTCGAGAACAGAGGTGGCTTCGCGCACCTGTTCGCCGGCATCGGCGGGCTCGCGATAATCGGGCTCGCCGGCTGTTTCGGCGTTCTCGGCACGCCGCGTGACCGCTTCATGCTCGTCGGGCGAGGGTTGGCGCTCGTCACACCGGACGGACGCTTGCACAGCCGGGTCGGCCGCGCGCGCGGGAGGTGGGGGTGCGATCGTGTTAGCTGACGAAGCGGGCGCCGGCGGTGGTGGTTGACGCGGAACGGCGGGCCGCGGTGGCGCCGGTGGCGGTGATTGCACATCGCTACGCGCCTGTTCGGCGATACGGCGTGTGACCCGTACGCGGGCTTGGCGTGCGCCCAGCCCGAGAACCCCGGCGCGAGGCGTACTCAAAACTTCGATGGCGGCGTCATCCTGCTGCGCGCCGAGCTTTTCGAGCGCCTGGCGGATGGCTTCATCGACGGTGGGTGCGGTGACTTCAATTGAATCGCTGGGACTCATGTTGCAGGTGCGTATTGTTGAAATTCACGGTTAAGGAAAAATTGCTGAATGATTCCAAGCACGTTAGACGCAAGATAATAAAGCGACAGGCCGGCCGGCAGGTCGATGAAAATCAGGCTGAAGATTACCGGCATGTAGAGCATCATCTTCTGTTGGCTCGGGTCCGCCTGCCGCGGCATCATATATTGCTGAATCAACGAGGTCGCCGCCATCAGCAGCACCAGCACAGGCAGGCCGTGACAGGTCGTGAACGGGATGGCCGGTAAGCCGTGAATCGAGAGGCAATCGGGCGCCGACAGATCCCTGATCCATAACCAGAACGGGGCCTGACGCAATTCGACCGCATTCAGCAGCGCTTCATATAACCCCCACAAGACCGGCAACTGGATCACCATCGGCAGGCATCCACCGAGCGGATTGACGTGGTTGCGCTTGTAAAGGTCAACCATTTCACGATTGAGGCGTTCCTGGTCGTCCTTGAACTTCTCGCGAATACGCTCGACCTGTGGCTGCAGGCGTTGCATCCGCATCATGGAGCGTTGACTCTTGATTGACATCGGCAAGGTGGCCAGGCGCACGATGACGGTCAGCAGGATGATAGCAACACCGTAGTTAGGTGCAATGCGATGCAGTAGATCGAGCGCGCGCAAAAACGGCAGCGCGATAATTCCGGTCCAGCCGAAGTCAATCGCCTTGCTCAGATGAGGATTGACGTTCTCAAGCAGGTGAAGCTCCTTGGGGCCCATGTAAACCTGGGTCGCGAGGGTACTGGTGCCGGCAAAAACAATGCGGGCGTGTGCTTCACCCTGATTGTAATTCATCCAGAGGGTGCCGTTATTGGGAGTTTGCGGCAGAAAAGCGGTCAGGAAGTAGCGATCACCAAAACCCGCGTAAGTGATCGGACCGCTGAGCGGTTTCACCCCCTTTTTCAGCGTTGATTCACCCTCGGTGAAGGCCTTGTGGATGAAACCCTGCAACAGTGGGATGTCGTGATAACCTTCCTCGATCTGTTTCAGCGGCTGGCTGAGCGTTAGCCCCACCGCGACGGGCGCAACCGCCCTGCTCTCGGCATCGACCTTGGCCTTGAGCGCAAAGACGTAAGAGGAATCGCGGAAGGTATAGGTTTTTTTCAGCTTCACCCCCGCCGCCGTGGTCGCGGTAAAGGTGACCACCGCGGGCTTGCCGGGCGTGACCTCGATCTGGGCGGGAGCATTGGTGGAATAAGTCAGACCCGTATCGCTGAACTGATTGTCCTCGTGGCTGATGACCAATCCAAACGGCATCCGATGACCCCTGACCATCTGATAGGGACCGCTGCCGGGAACGTCGGTTTCCTTGTATTTGTCCAAACTGAAGCTGCGCAACCGCGCGCCATCGCTGGTCAAGACCGCCTTGTAAAGGTCGGTATCGATTTTAACCGTGCGGACCGGCACGTGAGTAGCCGCCCGCATCGGGAAGATAATTTCATTTGGCGGTTGCGCGGCTACGGTGGGCGGCGGTGCGCCCGTAGCCGGCTGATGGGCCGGCGATGGTGCGGCCATCGGCGAAGCCTGGGCGGAGAGCCGCGGTTGGGTTGACGGCATTGTCAGTGGAGTGGGGGCGCCTACCGGCGTCACCTGTTGATGGGTTGGGTGCTGATGATGCGGCGCTTGCGGATAGCGCGATTGCAGCATCTGCTGATAAAGCACGATCACCGCGACGCAGATTAGAAACGCGACTAAAAGGCGATAGTTATCCAACGCTTTCCTTTAGCGAAATCTTTGAGACGGATTTGTGAGGATAATCGGGAACCGGGTCATAGCCAAAACCGCCCAGCGGCCGGCATCGCAGTAAACGTCTGAGGCTCAGTGCCAGGCCGTGCACAAGACCATGCTTGACGATGGCGTCATGGGCGTATTGAGAACAGGTCGGCTGAAAGCGGCAGGCCGGGCCAAGCATGATGACGAGAAGCGGTGACAAGAGCGTACGATAAAGCGCCAATAGCCCAAGCGCCATCGCGGCGGTGGTCCGCTCAATAATCTTGCGTGTGCGCCCCATTCAAGTTCGCCCGATGTGAAGCTTATCGTTCAAACAAGTTAGCGCGGGAATCAATTCCGCCGCGACTTCCCGACCCTCGCATGCGCCGGCGTTGGAACGCGCGATCACGACCAATGCCGTCCCTTCGGCCATTATTGAGCGCAGCCGCAGACGAAAACATTCGCGCAACCGACGCTTGAGCCGGTTGCGCGTCACCGCTTTGCCGACGCGGCGCGAGACGGTCAGGCCGAGGCGTGGAAGGCCTGACTCGCTGAGCTTGGCGGCGTAGAGCACAAAATGCGGGGTTTGAAAGCGCGCGCCGGTCCGTCGCAGCAAGACATATTCAGCGCTCCGATGGAGCCGGTCATGCCAAGTAAAGCCGTACGAGATGCCTACCCGGGCTGTTTGGGCGGAATCGAAACGGCGAGCCGTCGGCGGCCTTTGGCGCGGCGACGTCTGAGCACGTTGCGGCCCCCCGGCGTCGCCATCCGGGCCAGAAACCCGTGAGTTCGTGTACGCCGGCGATTGTGCGGTTGAAAAGTCCTTTTCATCAGTAACGGCCAACTTTAAGCCAACTTGCTCGTCTGGAGCCCATCAAAGCGTTCTTGCCAGCGGCGTGCTTCCCCCGAATATTCCTCGAATCCATCATGGAACCATACCAGCCGCGTCGGGGCAAGCCTTCAATCTTCCTCGTAATCGGCTTGCGCCTTTTTGAGAGCTGCGTCATGACCGTAGAAGTCGTCGAAGAAACGCACGGTGCATCATAGGAGAGCACCTATACGTTGCGTGTGGGAATCTTACAATACAACTGACCCAGCGCCCGAAGCGCATTATTGGCGCCGCTTGCACAGCGGGCTATCGCGAGTGTAATCGGATGCAAGCTTCTCGGCGGTCGGCCGCGATGCATAAAGCCGTATGGTGCCGAGCGGGAAGCGGAGGAACAGCGCATGGAATCGACGCCGCTGCTGACGACCGTGGTCGGCAGCTATCCGCAACCGGACTGGCTGATTGATCGCGATAACCTGCACCATCGCTTACCGCCGCGGGTGCGTGCGCGCGAGCTTTGGCGGATAGCGCCGGAACTGCTCGAGCAGGCCCAGGATGACGCCACCATCGTGGCGATTCATGAGATGGAGCAGGCCGGCGTGGATATCATCTCGGACGGTGAAATCCGGCGTGAAAGTTACTCGAACCGCTTCGCCAACGCACTCGACGGCGTTGATCGCGAACGGCTCGGGCATGGCTTCGGACGCAGCGGACGGCCAGATGTGCTGCCCCTCGTTTCGAGCCCCATACGACGCAGCGTTCCGGTGGAGGTGCGCGACCTGACTTTTTTGCGCGCGCATACCAGCCGAAAGGTGAAGATTACGCTGCCGGGGCCGTTCACCATGGCGCAGCAGGCGCAGGATGCACACTACGGCGATGAGCGGGCGCTCGCGATGGACTATGCGGCGGCCGTCAACGAGGAGATCAGGGATTTGTTCGCGGCGGGCGCCGACGTGGTGCAAATCGACGAGCCTTACATGCAGGCGCGTCCGGAGCAGGCGCGTGCCTATGCGGTCGCGGCGCTTAACCGCGCGCTCGAAGGCGTACGCGGGGTGACCGCGGTTCATCTATGTTTCGGCTATGCGCATTACTTTAAGGAGAAAAAGTTTTCCGGCTATTCTTTTCTGCCTGAACTGAACGAATGTGCCGCCATGCAGATTTCCATCGAAGCCGCGCAGCCACGCCTCGACTCAGCGATTTTGAAGGAGCTGCCCGCAAAGACCATCATCTACGGGGTGATTGACCTGGGCGATCGCAATATCGAAACGCCGCAAGTGGTGGCCGCGCGGATTCGTGCCGCGCTCGAAGTGATCGCGCCTGAGCGCTTGGTGGTCGCCCCTGATTGCGGGATGAAGTACCTGTCGCGGCAAACCGCGCTGGGCAAACTCGCCGCGATGGTCGCGGGCACACACATCGTGCGCGCGGAACTCGGCGCCGCTTAGAATCGTGAACCTGATGCCACGATCCGTCATCCGGGGATGGCCGAGCCGATGCCAGCTCCGCAATATGTGGATTTCATCGCGGAAGGACTCAAGCGCTGCCGGGGTTTCACTTCATCCCGATCCATAGGGCGGTAAATGGAGGCACGATCTTCGTGGCGGCGCGAAACGCGACCGAGGGGGGTCGCGTATTTCGACGACCTGGTGGTACGGGTGCTTGCGAATCCGAATCTCGCGCGATTTGAAAACGTTTCATTAGCAAGGCTGACTGCCAGCGACGCGCAGCCTTCATGGGATTTGGTGCATCTTATTCGCCTTATTCGCCGTATTTTACTTGAGGTGTGGGCGTCGGTGACGGCGCCAGCGCCGCCGCGCGCATCTTATTGAAGAAGGGCGCGTTGGCGTTCACAATCTGACCCAGGGCGGAGACTATCGTGCGTGACATTTCCTTGGTCGCGTCCTTGCCCACGCGAAAGACCGAGGAATCATCGTACATTTCTCCGGGCAGACCTTGGGCGTAGATCGTGAAAGCCACCGAGACCGCCGACATGTTGCCCGCCAGCTTGGGGTCGATTCCATTCCAGAGATCAATGCACGAATAGTGGACGCCGATGCCGTAGCCGTTATTGGCATTGTTAACCAACGCGTATGCAATCGAATCACGCAAGCTCTGTTTGAAGTCGGAGCATAAATGTTGACCGACCGGATCGCTGCATCGGCAATCGACGTAAACGTTAGTCTTCGCGCTTGCGCAATTGGCGACAATTGGGGTCAAGGTGCAAGCCAATGTCAAAGCGGCGGCGATGATCGATTTGGCGGTTTTCAAAACAGATGCAGGCTAGCCAAGCGTCGTTACAGCGGCAAGAGCGCAAACGACTACGGCGTAATGACGTGATATGCGGGCAGTCATGAGGTTTGTTATCTTTGGCCTGCGGCCGAAGTGCGCATGTCGGGGACTCCCGATCGTGAACGCAGTTCGCGGACTGGCCTGCTCACTCCGCTTCGCCACTTCAACTCGGCCCCGCTTTGCTCCGCATAGTCTCTATGAAATCAAGCCGCGCTTAATATTAGGGTAGGGTTAGAATGGCGGAGTGCGGCATATACGACACAGTCAAGCAGGCGATTCAGGACGTCGTGGCGCCGCAATTACGGGAACTCAAGGGTGAGATCGCGGGACTGAGCGGCGAGACCCGGCAAATCGAAAAGCGCAGGGAGGAAGGCTGTGCCTCGTTGCGCACTGAGATGAACGTACGCTTCACCGCATTTGATGAGAAATTCACGCAACGCATAAATGCGCTGGACGAGAAATTCACCCAGCGTCTCGACAGCACCAACAAGCGGCTGGATGACGCCTTGGAGATTCGCGAGCGGTTGGCCGCGGTGGAGGCGAAGCTGAGCGCTCAACTTAACCGCAACTGAGCACGCTCCGATGCTAATCCGCGCTCTCGAGCGCCAAGCGCTTCGGCGCGGCATCTTCGATAGCGGTTTCTCCGAATTCAACGAAATTCTGATGGAAACGGCGCAGGCTGGGGCGATGGCCGACGCTGACGAAGCATATCGGCGTATGCGCCAAGCGTTCGTACAGCAATTCCTCCGTGGCCAGATCGAGGCCGCTGGTCGCCTCATCAAGGAACGCGTAGCGTGGCCGATTGAGCAGCATTCTGCCGAAGGCGAGCCGTTGCTGTTCGCCCGTCGATAAGATTTCAGGCCAGTTTTTATCCGCGTCCAGTCCGCCGACACGCTCGGGCAGGTTTGCCAGGTTGACCTGTGTAAGCACTTCACGCAGTTGCTCGTCGCTGAAATCGCTGGTGAGTGGATAGCGCAATTGATCGCGCAGGGTGCCAAGTATCATGTAGGGCCGCTGCGGCAGAAAGATAATATTATCCAGCGGCGGACGGATGATGCGGCCGCTGCCCGCCGTCCATAGACCGGCCACAGCCCTCATCACGGAGGTTTTTCCGACGCCGCTTGGTCCGGTGATGAGCAAGGCATGTCCCGGTCGCGCTTCGGCGGTCAGACCATGTTGCAGCGTGCGTGAGCGGTCGGGTGTCATCAGGGTCAGATTTTCGAAGGCCAGGCGGGCGTCATCCTCGACCACTTCGATTTGCTCTTTGTCGGCCTCCTCAACCCCCGCACGTGCGCACTGCTCATCAAAGAAGGCCAAACGATTGACCACCGAGGCATAGCCGGTAAGTCCCTGGAATTGATTGACGACCAGCGAGAGCGCGCTTTGCAGCATCGCGAAAGCATACGCGGCCTGGGTGAATTCGCCCAATTCGAAGCGGCCGGAAAAATACGCGCCGGCCAGTGCAAAATACGGCACCAGCATCGCGGCGTTCTCGTACGTGGCGGTGAAAAAGGTCAGATGGCGTTGCCACAGGATCAGCAGCTTGAAATTGTTGACAACGCGGACGAAGCGGCCTTTGAGCTGACGGGTTTCGTATTGCTCGCCTTGGTAAAGCGCGATTTCCTCGGCGTTGTCGCGCGCGTGCACCAGTGCGAAGCGATAATCGGCTTCGTAGCGCTGCTGATCGAAGTTGATCACCACCAGCCGCCGTCCGATCACGATCGTAAGCCAGGTGCCGAGCACCGCGTAGCCGATCAGACACAGGGCCAGCCAGTAGGAAATCGACCATAGGATGCCGAAAAAAGTTGCGGCGGTAATTATCGAGCGCAAAATCGTCATCGAATATTGGAGCGCGCCCGAAGTGAAACTGTTGATATCCTCGCTGATGCGCTGGTCGGGATTGTCCACCGTATGGTCGCGCACGATGTGATAGAGCGCATGGCCCGCGAAGCTGGTCTCGACGAAGCGGTCGGTCATCCAGTCGCGCCATCGGATGCTCAGGAGGCCGGTCAGGTACGGATAGAAGGCGAGAATCGGCACCGCTATCACGATCCAGATCACGTATAGCATCATGAGGTGATAGAAACGTGTGGCGTTGTGCGCCTGTAGAGTATTCATTAGATCGCGCGAAACGAAGCTGAAAACCGCGTTTAGCGCGACCGCGAGACCGCTGAGCGCGAGCACGGTGATCAACAACGTCAGGGCGGAGCGTCGATGCTCGGAGGTCCAATATGGTTTGACCAGCAGCCAAAAGCGTTTCCAGAAGAGACGATCGAACCTGTCCACCATTTACCTCCGAGGACACGTGAAGGATGGCCGGGAAAATCGGATCATTGTTTCTTAGACGTGTACGGCGCTCCAATGACGCAAGTCAGGGCGAGCGTCAGTAAGTGTGAGCGGCTACGCGCATGCTATCGAGCCAGGAGCGAAGCGGCGACTGTTTGATATTTATGCATGGAAGCCGCCATCCGATTTTGACCCAAGCCACGCTTTGCCATGCGACTGGATAATCCGGTAAATATTGTCGCATTCAGGGATATGCGGAGGCGCCAATGGCAGCCATCTATCGCGCGGAAGTGATCGGCTCGATGCTGCGGCCGGCCTACCTCAAGGATGCGCGTCGCGAACATGACGAAGGCCGGCTTGCGACTGGGGAGTTCAAACAGGTGGAAGACCGCGCGGTCGACGAGGCGATCGCATTGCAGGAGCGATGCGGAGTTGACGTGGTCACGGATGGCGAGATGCGCCGCACTCATTTCATCGCGCCTCTCACCGACGTGATTACCGGGGTTAAACCGATCCCGGCCTTTACCCGTGTGTGGCGTCGCCCGCACGATCGCGGAGAGGAGACTCAGCGGACCGAAATCCAGGTGCAGTATGCCGTGGTGGACCGCATCAGGCGCACGCGCTCGCTCATCAGCGAAGAATTCGCTTATGCCCGTGCGCGAGCGCATTGTCCGATCAAGGTGACCCTGCCAAGTCCGCTGATGATGACGCTACGCTGGTCGCCTGATTATTCGCGTGAAGCGTATCCCGATCCGTTCGATCTGTTTAATGATGCGGCTGAAATCGTGCGCGCCGAGGCCACGGAGCTGGCGGCGCTGGGATGCCGCTATATCCAGATTGACGCGCCCGAACTCGGCATGTTGTGCGATCCCGAGCGGCGTCAGCAGGATTTTGCCGATCGCGGCATGGACCCGGAGCGGTTGTTGAGCGACGGTATCGACATTATCAACTCGGTTGCCGCCATCAGCGGTGTGACCTTTGGGCTGCACCTATGCCGTGGCAATAACCAGGGCTTTTATGTCGGTGAGGGCGGGTACGACGATATCGCGCGGCGCGTATTTCAGCGCGCCAGCCGCTTCTCCCTGCTGTTGTTGGAGTATGACGATTGGCGTTCTGGCTCCTTCGAACCTTTGCGTGAAGTGCCTCGGGATAAAGGTGTCGTGCTGGGCCTCATCTCGACCAAACGTGTCGAGACGGAAGCGCCAGAGCAAATAATCACACGAATTGAAGAGGCCAGCCGCTATTTTCCCTTGGAGCAACTGGCGCTCTCAACCCAATGCGGATTTGGCACGGTATGGGAGGGCAATCCTATTCCAGCGGCCACGCAGGAGAACAAGCTGCGGCTTGTCGCTGACGTCGCCCATCGCGTCTGGCCGAGTTAGATCAATTGCCCCAGACTGAGCCGCCATCCACGTTGATCGCTTGTCCGGTGATCCATTTGCCGCGATCGGTCACGAGGAACAGCACAATTTCCGCGCATTCACTGCCGTCGCCCGGATAGCCAAGCGGGATAAAGCCTTTAACCAGCTCGTCCCATTTTTTGCCACGGCCAAGGTCATCCATGCGGAAGGTGTCGATGATGCCGGGACAGACCGCGTTGACCCGAATGGCGTGCTTGCCCAGCTCAAGCGCCATCGAGCGGCTAAGCGCGTTGACGCCGGCCTTCGAGGCGGAGTAGGCGGCGGCGTTGGCTCCCGCGATTTTGCTCGCGATCGACGAGATATTAACGATACTGCCGCCTTGTTCCTGCGCGATCATCTTGCGTGCGGCCGCGCGCGAGAGCAGAAAAGTGCCGTCCAGATTCGTAACCAGCACGCGTTTCCAGGTTTCATACGGAAGGTCGACGGTGGCGACACGATCGTCGCCCCTGGCGGCGCTTGCATTGTTGACCAGGATATCGAGGCGTCCGAATTCAGCGGCCACACGCTCGATGAGCGCTGTGCAGGCGTGTTCGTCGCGCACGTCTGAAACCAACGCGAGGCACTGCCCGCCGGCTTGTCTGATCTCGCCGGCGACGCTTTCAATGTCGCGCCAGCCGGCCGCTCTTTCGTCGTCGGGATAACGCTCCGGCGGACGCCCGGTGCCGGTAACCACAACTGCGGCGCCGGCCGCGGCCAGCCGTTTGGCGATGAGGCGGCCGATGCTGCGCATGCGCCCGGCGCCGGTTATGATCGCCACCTTTCCGTTTAATTCCTGGTCCATGCCGATCAATCCTTCCCGTCTCGAAGACCACGCGGCTACGCGCCCATCCGCCTCACCATTTTAACTATGACGATTGAGGTTTAGCCGAGCGCGCCGCTGACTGACAAGCTCGACGAATTTGTCCGGTCGCACGACCGCATTCAAAACAGTTATGCCGGTGCGTTTTGGAAAGC
>JBOHWM010000586.1:0-3783 GCA_050736555.1 Binataceae bacterium (SeqCode) | reverse complement strand
TCGCGAGTTAGGGACCTGGCCTGATATTCCCGAGGGTAAGCGCAACCAGTACGACCTGAAGCAAATCAAACATCACTTGGGCACGTTCGTCGATCGATTTTTCCGGCTTAGCCAGTTCAAACGAAGTTGCATACCCAATGCGCCCAAGGTCGGTTCAGGTGGTTCGCTGTCGCCACGCGGCGACTACCGCGCGCCCAGTGACTGCGATTCGAGCGCCTGGCTGAGCTACGTTGACTTGGTACCGGATAGCGATACCTGATTTCGATTCAGGTGCCTGTCGCTGCTCCCACGAATATCGCGAACGCCGCCGCGAAACATGGTGACAACCCATATTTGGCGATCTTGGCGTAAAGCTTCTTGCGCGAGATGCGCAAAAGCCGGGCGGCAGCGAACTTATTGCCATTGGTGGTTTCAAGCGCGCGCGCGATTAACTCACGCTCGGCATCGGCGAAGGTACCGATGGGCGAGGGTTGTGGCGATCTCTGATCTTGCGACTCAGTGCCTCTCAGTGCGGGCGGCAAATCTTCGAGCTCGACCATCGGACCGCGGCCGAAGGTGAAGGCACTCTCGATCACATTGGACAGCTCACGCACGTTGCCCGGCCAGGCATACGCGCTCATGGCCGCCAGCGCCTCTTTGGCAATTCCGTGAATAGGTGCGCGCGGCCGCAGCTTTTCAGCAAAAAGCGCGACGAAATGATCAGTCAGCAATGGCAGATCGTCGAGCCGTTTGCGCAACGGCACGATCTCCAGCACGCTCGCTTGCAAGCGATAATAGAGATCCTGGCGCAATTGTGACGAGGCGACCGCCTGCGCCGGGTCGCGGTTGGTCGAGGCAATCAGGCGCACGTCCACCGCGAGTTCATGGGTGGCGCCGACTGGACGCACCTTGCGTTCCTGCACGGCGCGCAGAAACTTGCTCTGGGTTTCCGCGCTCATCTCGGTGATTTCATCGAGGAACAGCGTGCCGCCGTCGGCCGCGCGAAAAAGTCCAAGATACTCGTTGTTGGCGCCACTGAAAGCACCGCGTTTATAGCCGAAGAGTTCGCTTTCGATCAGATCCTTGGGAATTGCCGCGCAATTTAACGCGACAAACGGTGCCGGCGGATTCGGCCCGCATTCATGGATCGCGCGCGCGACCAGTTCTTTGCCGGTCCCGCTCTCGCCGACGACCAAGACGTTGCCGCGGGTCCCCGCGGCGGCTTCGATGCGCTCGTAGAGCCGGCGCATCGCGGGAGTGGCGCCGACCAGGCCGTGGAAACCGCGGCGCTCGTCGCGCGCGATGCGCGCCGCCTCCCGTTCCAGCGCTCGAATCCGCGCGCCCGCGACTGCGGTTTCTGAACGGAAATAGGCGTCCGCCAATAAAATCATCCTGATATGGCTCAGCTTGTCGAAAGTCGCGTAGGTTCGCAGCGGTAAGGGATCGGGAAGCATCTTGTAGATGCTCTCTTCATAGAGATGCAGCGAAGCGATCACTTCTGAAAATGGCACGCGGCGTTCGGCCAGCAATTCTCCGGTCTGGATCACCGCGGCGCTGTAACTGTCGATGTCACCGGCCAGCAGGTAGTTCGTGGTGCGCGTCAGCCCCTGGTGGAAAATGTCGCGGAACTCGCCCTGCGTGAGGGTGCGCTCATCACCGAAATGCAGCAGATAGAAGTCGTGCCAGTGCGACAGAACGTCATCGAGACGTTCACGGATTAGTTCGAGTATCGGCCGGAGCGTGTCGAGTTCCTCGCTCCATAGCAGATGAAAATGACGCGGGCGATTGGGCCTGCCGTGATCCATCTTTGTCAGCGATTCGCGCGGGATGAGTTTATCCGGATCGCTTCCACTGAATTCCAGAGCAGGCTTCGCCGCTGGAGTGTCTCCAAAGGAAACAACCCGGTTTTGGATTTCTCTGCGCGTGCTCCTTTTCAAGCGAGATCGGCTGTTAAAAATTTCGCACGGCTCTTGGCACGAATTAGGCTTCAACTCGCGCCATGTATCCAACGGTCGCGATTGCTGACTTTGGTCGTGCCGCGCGGCTTTTCGCAGACGCCTTGTGGTCCCCCACCCGGACCGGTCAAGTCCGCTCAATTTATCAGTTCGGCCTTAGCGCGGCTGGCTCGCTGATCAGCCACCCTGAGCGAATTATCAGAAAACCCATATTCCCGCCAATGCTGCCAAAATCAAAACGACGCCAGGTTGCGCAAATACACGACGGGAAACCGGACGCGCCGGCTAACAGACTTGCGCAGCCATTCCGTATCCTGGTTTTGTCCGCCGACGACGCGCTTTTCACGTTAGTCGAAGCCGCGCTTCATCCGGGCTGGAGTGTGGCACGCGCACGCGCCCTCGTTGATTTACCAAAGCAGTTGCGTGCGGCGCATCTGCAAGTGGTGGTGGTGGACGATGCGGGAATCACGTCTGACGACCGTGGCTGGCTGATGGCGAGGATTCATCGTGACGTTCCATTTGCCTCAGTTATCTATATCGCCGCGGTCCACAGCGAAGCGGTTGAGCGTACCGCTCGTGCGGGCGGTGCCAAGTATTACACGGCGGCGCCGCTGGACCTTCTTAATTTCGCCGAAGTGGTGCGCGGCTTTCTCGGTATTCATGGCGATCCGATCGGCGTTGCCGCGCCGCGTTCGTCTAGTCGACGTACGGGAGGACCTCGTTGATCAATCGATCAAACTGCCGCGCCTGGTCCCAACTGGTGAGGCGCAAACTCACTCTTTGCGCCCCCGCCAGCGCGAGCGCGCGCAGGTCCTCGATACAGCGTGAGGGTGGTCCGGCCGCGGTCCACGCCTGTGCCATCTCCGGCGAGAAGATCGGACCATAGTAGGCGTCGAGAAAGCGTTTCGTTTCCGCCAGCGCCGCCGCGCGATCATCGGCGATATTGATGTTGTGATAAAGAATATTCGGAAAGCGGCGCGGATCTTTTCCCTCGGCTAGAAGTGCCTCGTTCAATTTTGTCAGATTCGTTTTGAACAAGCCCGGCATCACCTGCGCTGTCATCCAGCCGTCGGCTAGGCGCGCGACCCTGCGCATCGGTTTGTCCACGTTGGGCGACCACGGATTGGCGGCAATCCAGATTGGACAGGGTTGTTGAAGCGGCCGCGGTTGAATCGTCACTCCGGTGAACGAACGATAACGGCCCTCGAAGCTCACGTTGTCTTCGCTCCAGAGATGGCGGCAGATAGCGATATTCTCCGCCATTCGATTGCCCCGTTGCGCATCTCTGACGCCCCACACCGCGCTTTCAGGAGCGCTGGTACCGCCGATTCCAATCCCGGTACACACCGCGAGTTCCATGCGCCCGTTCGAAATCATATCCAGTGTGGCCCATTGTGCGGCCAGGGTAACCGGTTCGCGCAATGGGAAACTCGCCATACATGCGACGCCCAGCCGCACGCGCGAAGTCGCAGAGGTGAGGGCGCCCAGCAGCGCAATCGACTCGGGGCGCGGCTTGGCCATCAGGCTGTCACCTACAAAAAGCGAGTCGAACAGCGGATTGCGGTCAACTTCAGCGGCACGTTTGATCATTTGCGGCCAGGTGCCGACGCCGAACAAGATCCCACGCTGCGCGATGGTGAAGCCGAATCTCATGTGTACTCCTCTCGTCGATCGGCACCGGCCATGATGGCCGTTTGCTTCGGTCAAGCGCGACCGATCATGCGCGCGCGCTCCAGCACGGCCTCGAAGATGCGCACGGTGGCGGCGTCAACCAGCACACCGCCCGCCCCGGCGGCGCCTTCTCCCGCGCGCTCGGCGGCGTAATAGGCATCACACATGCGCCGCGCCG
>JBOHWM010000585.1:0-10520 GCA_050736555.1 Binataceae bacterium (SeqCode) | reverse complement strand
GGCGAGCGAGCGGTCGCGGTCAGAGAAATAGCCAACTGCTTCCATCAAGGTCCGGGGCCATGCGATCTCGTTGTCCATGACCTAAATATAGCGGAGATGCGTAGGTGAGTCAACTGGATTATTGCCCTTGTTAAGCCGCCCCGACGTGGTGGCGACCGCGCACATCGCGGGTGTCACCGACGTTTCGTATCGCGACATCGCGCGGCGCGTCACGGAAAACGTACGCCGCGTTCAGGCTGGCCTGATGCCCGAAAACTGCGTCAACCAGAGCGATCTATAATGTCTTGCACTTCTCCCAGTTGTCGGGGAGAGGTGCATGACCCCTAGCGGTAAAGCGCGCCGTGGGTTAAAAATTAAGGCTCGGTTTGCAATTCGGACGTTTCCGCGGATGGGCCGGGCGAGGAGATGGAATTCCCCAGAATTAAACGCTTACCACCCTACGTTTTCAACGCAATCGGCGAGTTGTGTCTCAAAGCGCGCCGCGCCGGCGAAGACATCATTGACTTCGGCATGGGCAATCCCGACGACGCCACCCCCGCCCATATAGTCGACAAGCTAGTCAATTCCGCACTGAAGCCTGCCAATCATCGCTATTCCGTCTCTCGCGGCGTCTACAAGCTGCGCCTGGCAATTACCGACTGGTATCGGCGCCGTTACGGCGTCGAACTCGATCCTGACGCCGAAGCGATTGTGACGATCGGGTCGAAGGAGGGTATCGCGCATCTGGCGCTGGCGATCCTCGACCAGGGCGACGTCGTGCTGGCGCCAACGCCGACTTACCCGATTCACCAGTACGGATGCGTGATCGCGGGAGCGCAGGTGCAGGGCGTGCCGCTGCGCAATAGCGGTGAGGAGTTTTTCGACGAGTTGATGGCGACGGTCAGCCGCCGCTGGCCACGGCCTAAACTGCTCATCATGAATTTCCCGCATAATCCCACCACGACGGCGGTTGATGCTGGCTTCATGCGGCGGGTCGTGGCGTTCGCGCACGAAAACGGCCTGCTCGTGGTGCACGATTTTGCCTACGCGGATCTATGCTTCGATGGCTATCGCGCGCCGTCAATCATGGCGGTACCGGGCGCGCGCGAGGTCGCGGTTGAATTTTTCACTTTATCGAAGAGCTACAACATGCCGGGATGGCGCGTCGGTTTCGCGGTCGGCAATCGCGAGATGATCGCGGCCCTGTCGCGACTCAAATCCTATTTTGACTACGGCATGTTCACGCCGGTTCAAGTCGCGGCGATAGCGGCGTTGAACGGACCGCAGGAATGCGTAAGCCAAATCGTGGAAACCTATCGCGGGCGTCGCGACGTGCTGGTCGATGGGCTCAATCGGGCCGGTTGGCCCGTGGAAAAGCCGCGCGCCACGATGTTCGTATGGGCGCCGATTCCGGAACCGTGGCGCGCAATGGGCTCGCTCGAATTCGCCAAGTTCCTGTTGAGCGAGGCCAAAGTCGCCGTGTCGCCAGGTGTCGGCTTTGGCGCTGACGGCGACGGCCACGTACGTTTCGCGTTGATCGAGAATGAGCATCGCACCCGTCAGGCTATCCGTGGGATTCGGCACGCGTTGGCGCAATCCGCGCCGATGAAGCGGGCCGCCTCCTGAGATTGCCGCCGAGGATCTGTTTGAAACCGGTTCGTCTGGCGCTGCTCGGCTGTGGGACCGTCGGCGAGGGCGTCGTGCGGTTATTGCGGCAGAACGGCGCGATGCTGGAGCACAAGCTTGGCGGGCCGCTCGAACTTGCCGCTATCGCCGACCGCAGCCTCAAACCTGACCTCTCGCTGGGTATCGAAGCCGACCTGATTGTCCGCGACGGCGCGGCGCTGGTCACGCGCGACGATATCGATATCGTGGTCGAATTGTTTGGCGGTCATGAACCGGCGCGTGGCCTGATCCTCAAGGCGCTGCAATCCGGCAAAGATGTGGTTACCGCCAACAAGGCTTTGCTCGCCGAGCATGGCGACGAGATTTTCCGTACCGCCGCCAAAGCCGGCCTCGCCGTGGGTTTCGAAGCGAGCGTGGGCGGCGGGGTACCGATTATCCGCACCTTGAGGGAAGCCTTGGCCGGCGATCGTCAACGCGCGGTTTACGGTATTGTCAACGGCACCTGCAACTCGATTCTGAGCACGATGACGGCGGCCGGCAGCGAATTCGCCGACGCCTTGGCGGATGCGCAACGCCAGGGTCTGGCCGAAGCGGACCCGACCCTCGATATCGAAGGTCACGATGCGGCGCACAAGCTTTGCCTGCTGGTCACGCTGGCTTTTGGATCGCTGCTCAAACCCGCGCAGGTGCATACTGAAGGGATCAGCCAAGTCACGCTGGCCGATATCACCTACGCACGCGAACTCGGCTACACCATCAAGTTGCTCGCGATCGCCAAGGATGATGACGGCGCGATAGAGGCGCGGGTCCATCCGACGATGATTCCGAGCACCCATTTACTCGCGGGTGTGTCGGGCGCCTTCAACGCCATTTATATTCACGGCGAGGCGCTGGGTTCGAGCATGTACTTTGGACGCGGTGCGGGCCAGATGCCAACCGCGACGGCGGTGATGGCCGATATCCTCGCGATCGCGCGCCGGCGACGAGCCGGTGCGCGTGGTGGCGAGTATCCACTGGGCTATCCGCTTGCAGCTATGCGGCGTGCTCGTGTAAAGCCGATGGACGACGTGCTATGCGAGTATTATTTGCGGTTCATGGCGCGCGACAAGCCGGGTGTGCTCGGTGCGATCGCCTCGGTGCTGGGACGCAACGGCATCTCGATCGCGTCGGTGATCCAGCAGGGCCGCGGAGTGGAAACCAGCGTGCCGGTAATCATGCGTACGCATGAGGCGCGGGAACGCAACCTCAAGCGCGCACTCGCCGCTATCCGCCGCCGCAAGATTATCGATCGCGCGTCCGCCTTCATCCGTATAGAGGAGCGCCTGTGATACCAGGGATAAAGCCATCCGCGGCGCGCGCATAGGAACAGTAAATGGACGCGAATAGCCACAACCGTGCGGTGCCCCGGCTGACTCGCTGGCCCGGCTTGATCGAGCATTACCGGCGCTTTCTGCCGGTTAGCGAAAGCACTCCCGTGGTCACTCTCAATGAAGGCAATACGCCCTTGATTGAGAGCCCGCCGCTCGGCGACCGGATCGGCCGTAATGTGAAGGTGTACTTGAAGTTTGAGGGAGCTAATCCGACCGGCTCGTTCAAAGATCGCGGCATGACAGTAGCGGTCAGCAAGGCGGTGGGCGAGGGCGTACGCAAGGTCATATGTGCGTCTACTGGCAACACCGCGGCGGCGGCGGCGGCGTATGCCGGACGTGCGGGGCTACAAGCCTACGTTTTGATCCCTAAAGGCGCCGTCGCGTTGGGCAAGCTGTCGCAAAGCGTGATGCATGGCGCGCAGGTGGTCGAAATTATCGGGAATTTCGACATTTGCCTGAAGGTCGTGCGCGATTTGGCCGAACGTGACCCGGTCCGCATCCGGCTCGTCAACAGCGTCAATCCGGATCGTATCGCAGGGCAGAAGACCGCGGCTTTCGAAATCTGTGATCAGCTCGGCGAGGCGCCGACCCATCATTTCTTACCGGTGGGCAATGCGGGCAATATCACGGCTTACTGGGCGGGCTACCAGGAGTACCAAGCCAACGGCTTGTCGCGACGCTTGCCCAAAATGATGGGCTATCAAGCGGCGGAATCGGCGCCCATCGTACTCGGCCACCCGATTGACGATCCCAAAACCGTCGCCACCGCGATCAAGATAGGCAATCCCGCAAGCTGGTCGGGAGCGCTCGGCGCACGCGACGGCTCGGGTGGACTCATCGATATGATCACGGATGCCGAGATTCTCGCCGCGTATCGCCTGATCGCCTCGCAGGGAATTTTTGCGGAACCCGCTTCGGCCGCGTCAGTCGCCGGGCTGCTCAAGTTTGGCGCCAGCGGCGGGCTCAAGCCGGGTTCCGTCGCGGTTTGCACCTTGACCGGCCATGGGCTTAAAGATCCTGATACCGCGCTCAAGAACTTGAACAACACCGTAGTGATCGAGCCGGACATCAACAAGCTGTTGAAACTACTGGATACCTGAGAGTTAAAGCGTTTATGCCGTGTGCGTGGCCGACGCCGCGGCGTGCAACCATAGCGGAGGCGTGCATTGAAATATGTGATCCTGCATGGCGACGGCATGGCGGATTGGCCATGTGATGAACTCGGCGGCAAGACCCCGCTGGAAGCCGCCCACAAGCCCAACATGGACTTGGTGGCCTCACGCGGCGAGCTTGGGCTGGTCGCGACCATCCCCGAGGGCATGCCTTCTGGCAGCGACGTCGGCACCATGACCATGCTCGGCTATGACCCACGGCGCTATCACACCGGCCGCGCGCCGATCGAAGCGGCCAGCCAAGGGATTCAGCTCGGTCCCGACGATGTGGTTTTTCGCATGAACCTGGTTTGCCTGACGCGGCGCGACGATGCGCTCGTGATGCACGATTTCACCGCCGGGCATATCAGCAGCGCTGAAGCCGCGCGCCTGGTGGAGGATATCAGGAGCGCCGTCGCCGCCGACGGCATCGAATTTTTTAACGGCGTCAGCTATCGGCATCTGCTCGTCTGGCGTGACGGCCTTAGTGGCACGCGTTTGACGCCTCCGCATGATATCGCCGACAAATCCATAGAGACTCATTTGCCTTCGGGTGAAGGCGCGGATCGGCTGAATCGCCTGATGAACGATGCGCGCCAGGTGCTGCGCGAACATCCGGTGAATCGCGCACGACGTGAAGCGGGTCAGCCCGAAGCCAACTCGGTCTGGTTCTGGGGCCAGGGCAAACGTCCCGCTGTGCCCACGCTCAAAGCTCGCTTCGACGTCAGCGGTTCGGTTATCTCGGCGGTTGATCTGGTCAACGGGCTGGGCCGTCTGGCTGGCCTTGAGGTAGTCACCGTGCCGGGCGCGACGGGTTATCTCGATACGGACTATGCCGCGAAGGGACGCTACGGCCTCGAAGCGTTGAAACGAAACGATTTCCTCCTGCTACATGTTGAAGCGACCGATGAAGCCGGTCATATGGGACGTGCCGACTTGAAGGTCGAAGCGCTCGAACGAATCGATGAATTAATCCTGGGCCCGATGCTCGGAGGCTTACCTTCGTTGGGTGATTTCACGTTGCTTTTGATGCCGGATCATGCCACACCGTCCAAACTCAAGACGCATTCGAGCGAGCCGGTGCCGTTCGCGATTATCAACCATGAGCATCTGCGCGCGCGTGCGGACGCGCGGCCGCAGCGGCGCTACACCGAAGCCGAGGCGACCAGGACCGGGGTGCTGGTCAGACCGGGGCATCGGCTGATCGAGGCGCTTTTTGGACGGCCACTCGCGGCTTTGAACTGATCAGGGGGGCGCAATGGAGCGCAATCTTGCACTCGAAGTAGTGCGGGCCACCGAAGCCGCCGCTTTGGCCGCCGCACGTTTTATCGGCAAAGGTGACGAGCGCATGGCCGATCGGGTTGCCGCCGAAGCGATGCGCAATACGCTCAACTCGATCGCGATGGACGGCAAAATCGTGGTGGGCGAGGGCGATCAGGGCGTCACTGAGATGCTTTACGCTGGCGAGATCGTCGGCACTGGCGCGGGACCCGAGGTTGACGTCGCGCTCGACGCGCTCGAAGGCGCGCTTATCTGCGCGACCGGCGGTCCCAACGCCTTGTCATGCGTGGCGCTGGCGGAACGTGGTAAAATTCTGCGTTGTCCCGATACCTACATGGACAAGATCGCGTGCGGAGCGGTAGGCCGTGGGGTAATCGATCTAGACCGTTCGCCTACGGATAATCTAAAAGCGCTCTCTGAAGCTAAAGAGGTCTACGTGGAGGACCTGCGCATCGCTATCCTTGACCGCCCGCGTCATGAAAATCTCATCAACGAAGTGCGCCGCGCGGGCGCCGGGATCAAGTTGCTTTCGGCCGGCGATCTTTCCGCCGCAGTCGCCACCACTCGCATTGAAAGCGACATCGATATGCTGATCGGAATTGGCGGCGCCCATCAGGGCGTCTTGGCTGCCGCCGCGATTCGTTCAGCCGGGGGCGATATGCTCTGTCGTTTCGCTCCGCGCAACGAACAGGAGACGGAGGCCTGCCTTGCCGCGGGAATCCTCGATTTGAGGCGCAAATTCTCGCTCGAAGAATTGGCCGGCGACAACGTGATGTTCGCCGCAACCGGCGTCACCACCGGGGATTATTTGCGAGGCGTACGTTTTCTTTCGGGCGGTGCGATGACCAACAGCGTGGTGATGCGCTCGAAAACGCGCACGATCCGCTTCATTGAATCGATTCATCATTTTGATTTCAAGCCGGAATATTAGCTTTATGGTGGCATCGGAATAGCTACTTGGTTCGCGCCGCCACAACGGCGCCGTATTCCGCATCCGCCCGCTCCATTCCATCTATTCAGCGCCGGCAAGCCCAACGACGAGCCTGCTATGTCGATCGTCAGGTGACAGTCCCTGTTCACCTTTGGTACGGCTGGTACGGCTGATGCGAACTCTGAGTATTGGATTCTGTAATATCAGTGCATAATCGTTGATTAAAACGCCTAACGCATACGAACCAAACTGAAGCTGGGAAAAACATTCGGAACAAGGAAAGAAAACGGGGCGAGCAAGTCTTACAGACGATCCCGCGAGTGAAGGTCTTCTGGAGCAGAGTTCCGGAGACAAGTGACTGATGGAGGTCGTGACAGCCATTGGCATGTCACTGCCGGTCATCGGCATGATCACGAGGGCTTCCGCATAGGACGTGAGGGAATAGGCTTGATTGGTGTAGGTGGCATCATCATGTTCGCCATCAGCTACTGCGTCATCCTACGAACAATATTGAGTCACGAATCCTGATTGTAGGGTCTGATCAAACGGATATCGCGTCTATCGACCGATATCGCTGTTGGTCATCTTCGACAAAGCTGATTCTGAGTCACAGCTTCCGGTTTGCAAGGCCGAGCCTATATTTCGTAAGCTTGGCCAATGAGTAGCAAAACCGTCACGGTTTATAGCGACTATAAAAGCCCTTACGCCTACTTGGCAAAAGACCCGATTGAGCAATTGGCAAGTGAGCTGAAATGCGAACTCCGCTGGCTGCCGTACATTCTTCCCATTCCAGATTTTCTTGGCACCGTCGAATCACGCAATGCTCATCAGTGGCGCCGGGTGCGCTATAGCTACATGGATGCGCGCAGATTAGCTAATCGCCGCGGATTAACAGTCCGCGGACCGAGAAAAATTTTCGACTCGTCACTGATAGCAGTCGGAATGCTATACGCTCAACGCCACGGTGCCTTTCATAGCTACAACGACATCGTCTTTGAACGCTTCTGGAAACGCGAGTTGGATATCGAAGACTTGAAGGCTGTCACAGCCGTGCTGCGTGAGACCGGCGCCGGCACTGATGGCTTTGCGGAATACGCGGAGAGCGAGGGACGGCGTGAACTCGACCGGATTTGCCGCGACGCCGAAGATCTGGGTGTTTTCGGCGTACCGACTTTTGTCGTCGGCAACGAAATTTTCTGGGGCGGCGATCGCCTTTGGATGGTGCGTGAGCAACTCACGCGATAAAGTTCCCATCCGCCGAATATCGATGATGGAGTTGTCCTATGCGAGGAGGCCGGATGGAAGATCTGCTGTTTGAAAAAGAGACGGTTGCAACACTGAACGTTAATCGGCCCAAGGCTCTTAACGCGCTCAATCGCGCCGTGCTCGAACAGTTCGCCGCGGCCCAGGCGGAAATTCGCAACGATCCCGCCGTCCGCGTGTTGATCATCACTGGAGTAGGTGATCGAGCCTTCGTGGCCGGCGCGGATATCGCCGCAATGTCCGACATGACGGCGTTGGAAGGACTCGAATTCAGCCGCATGGGCCATCGCGTGATGCAAGGATTTGAGGAGTTGCCGATTCCAGTGATCGCCGCTGTCAACGGCTTCGCCCTCGGTGGCGGACTCGAGCTGGCGCTCGCCTGTGATCTCATAATTGCGAGTGAGACGGCGCGTTTCGGCCAGCCTGAAATCAATTTGGCGCTGATTCCAGGTTTCGGGGGGACTCAGCGCCTGCCGCATCGTATTGGCCATAATCGCGCTCGCGAATTGATCATGACGGGCGACATGTTCGACGCCCGCGCAGCCCTGGAATGGGGGCTGGTGAACAAGGTGGTTGCGCCCGACGCGTTGCTCAGTGAGGCTCGCGCGTTGGGGGAAAAACTTGCCGGGAAATCCGCCGTCGCCTTGCGCAACGCCAAAGCTGCCCTTAGAGCCGCTACGATGGAAGAAGACACCGGCTTGCGTTTCGAGCAGCAGGCGTTTGGTCTCAACTTCGCCACTAGCGATCGGGTGGAAGGCACCAAGGCCTTTGTCGAAAAGCGCCCGCCTAAATGGCGTCATCAGTAACAGGCATGTGAATCGCTGGCCTGCGACCGGGTTTCTATCGACCCGGCGAAGCGTCTAAGCTAAACGTAAGAACGTGTTATCATAGCGGCAGCGACTCTCATCACGGTTGATCTTGAGCGAGGGGCGGTCACGGACGAAATGTCGCCGCGAACCGGATAGGGCACCAGGAAGACCCGATGGATTTGGATCTAACTGAAGCGCAACGTGGCGCACGCGATATCGCGCGTCGCTTTGCTCACGAAAAGCTTGAAGATTGGGGAGCCGAAGCCGACCGCACGCATCGCTTTCCCTCCGAAGCAATCGCTGAATTGCGAAAACTCGGCATGCTGGGGGTCTTCATCCCGGAAAAGTACGGCGGCGCCGGGCTCGACAATGTCGCCTACGCGATGGTGATCGAGGAACTGGCCGTTGCCTGCGCCTCGACCGCGGTAATCGTTTCAGCCCACTCATCGTTGGCGTCATGGCCAATTCTGGGTCTTGGCAACGAGGCCAATCATGAGCGTTATCTGCCCAAGATGGCGTCGGGTGAATGGCTGGGCTGTTTCGCTTTGACCGAACCGCAGGCGGGCTCCGATGCGGCCGGGCAGCGCACCCGTGCGGTTCGTGACGGTGACAGTTATGTCATCAACGGAACCAAGAACTTCATCACGAATGGTCCCGAGGCCGCGGTCGCGATCGTGTTCGCGATGACCGCACCCGGGCGAGGCCATCACGGCATCAGCGCCTTTATTGTGGAGACCGAATGGCCTGGCTGGGAGGTCACCCGGGTCGAAGATAAGATGGGTATACATGGCGCCCATAGCGCTCAGATAGCGCTGTCGGACCTGCGAGTGCCGGTTGCCAATCTCCTGATCGAAGAGGGTGAAGGGTTCAAGGTTGCGATGAAAACGCTGGATGGCGGGCGGATCGGAATTGCCGCGCAAGCAGTGGGGATTGGGCGTGCCGCGCTCGAAGCATCGCTTAAGTATTCGCAGGAACGTCAAAGCTTCGGCCGTCCGCTGGCGAGCAATCAGGCGATTCAATGGAAGCTCGCCGATATGGCGGTTGAGATCGATGCGGCGCGTCTGCTCACACTACAAGCTGCCGCGCTCAAGGACGCCGAGAAGCCATGCACCAAGCAGTCCGCAATAGCGAAACTGTTTGCCGCCGAGGCCGCAATGAAGGCCGCGGTCGAAGCGGTGCAAATTCACGGTGGTTACGGCTACACCAAGGAATTTAAAGTGGAACGTTACTTCCGCGACGCCAAAATCACTGAAATCTATGAAGGCACGTCGGAAGTTCAACGCGTCGTAATTGCCAACCAGGTACTCCAGAACCGGTGAGGATGCCGTGACCACGAAGCACGAATGGCTCGAAAAGGTTTATCAGCAGGGCAAGGAAAGGCCGGTTCGATTCTCCACCGTTTCGGACCTTGAGCTCGAACCGCTCTATACGCCCGAAGATGTCGTTGACGCTTTCGACGACGCGATTGGCTATCCCGGAGTTTATCCGTACACGCGCGGGGTGTACGAATCGATGTATCGCGGGCGGCTCTGGACGATGCGGCAGTTTGCCGGCTTCGGCCTCGCCGAAGACACCAACGCGCGCTTTCGTTTCTTGCTCTCCCAAGGTCAGGATGGCCTTTCCACCGCCTTCGATATGCCCACCTTGATGGGCTACGACGCCGACCATGAACGTGCGCTCGGGGAGGTCGGACGCGAAGGCGTTTCGGTCGGCTCGATTCATGACATGATGCGCCTGTTCGACCAAATTCCGGTCGGCAAGGTCAGCACCTCGATGACGGTGAACTGTTCAGCGTCGGCAATACTCGCGATGTACCTCGTCAATGCCGAACGGCAGGGCGTGCCGTGGGAACAGGTCAACGGCACTATCCAAAATGACATGCTGAAGGAGTTCATCGCGCAAAAGGAATGGATCTGTCCGCCCGCGCCATCGCTGCGGGTGGTCACGGACATGATCGAATTTTGCGCGCATAAGGCTCCACGCTTTCATCCAGTATCCATCTCCGGCTACCACATCCGCGAGGCCGGATCGACGGCACTGCAGGAACTTGCGTTCACTATCGCCGACGGCCTCTGTTACGTTCAGGACGCGGTTGGGCGTGGCTTAGACG
>JBOHWM010000584.1:0-6304 GCA_050736555.1 Binataceae bacterium (SeqCode) | reverse complement strand
CCAACACAGACCCACCGTTCCCATCTCGGTAATCCCGCTGTGCGGATCATCAAAGTTGATCGTTATCGGTCCTCCACGATCTTTAATCCAATCCGGTGCCACAAAGCCCGCCCATACGCGCAGCTTTACCTTGAGTTGAGCGGTCCGGTTTTGCTGGTTGTAAGCGCGCACTGCATCCAGCGCCTGATCCAGCGGATTATCGGGTCGCAGTGGCGTGGGACCGTCGGGTTGAAGCTGCGACCAGGTGACGTTGATAACGATGCCGGTGAAAGAGCTGGCAAACGGCCGCACTTCGGAAGGATTGTTGGTTGGAATCGCGTGGTTCGGCGGCTGCGTGTAGAAGCCGACATCGCCCAAGTCGAGCAGCCCGCGCATCACCGGCTTCATGCGCACCGGCTTGACGTTAGCGACCGGGCTGGCGTCATCGCCACATCCCGCCAGCATTATCGCCAGCATCAGCAAAATGAACCTGATCACTGGATGGACGGTGTTCATCCGGAGAATGGACGGCAATCCCGCTTTGTAAGTACTCCCAGAGTCCAACACACCGGACCTACGTTCCAGGTTCGTAGCCATTGCCGCTACGCTATTACGCACGATATGAGGCGAAATCAATAGCTTGAGGCAACCTAGCTATAGGTGGCTCTTTCTACGTCGATCAATATTAGGGCAGTACCAAATTAGGGCAGTTCCAAAATCCGTAGCCGTGGCCATTTCGAACGGCGCCGGTCTTCAGTAGTCCCGCGCCGCGGCAGCGTAAGGGATGCGCGCCTGCTGGAGCACGTCCAGAGTGAAGCCCTCCAGCAATTGTTTGCCGGGCGTTTTTGTGATGCTCTGCGGCAAACCGTTTCCGCCTTGGTGTAATTGATGATGAAAGCGTTGATTGTCGGTGGCACCGGACCCTCGGGGCCTTTTCTCGCCAATGGCCTGATCGAACGTGGTTACAAGGTCACGATTTTCCATCGCGGCACTCACGAGATTCCCGAGATCGTGCCTGCGATAGAGCACATCCACGGTGATCCGCATTTTCGCGAGACGATCGAAGCGGCGCTCGGCGACCGCACCTTCGACGTCGTGATTGCGACTTACGGACGCATCCGGTTTGTGGCAGAGGCGCTGGCCGGCAAGACGCCCTGCTTTATCGCGATCGGAGGAGTGCCAAGCTATCGCGGCTATTTTGATCCACGGGCCAATTTTCCGGCGGGCCTCAAGGTACCGGTGCCCGAAGATGCGCCGCTGGTGATGAGCGAGCGCGAGCAACGTTTTTCATGGCTCATAAAAAGCACCGAGGACGCGGTGCTCAACACTCATCCGAACGGCGCCGTCTATCGCTATCCGTACGTGTACGGCCCGTATCAGCTAGTGCCGCGCGAATGGTGCATCATCCGCCGGATCCTTGATAAGCGGCCCGCCATCCTGCTGCCCGACGGCGGGCTTTCGCTGATGACACATGGTTACGCGGGAAACCTCGCGCACGGAGTGCTGCTCGCGATTGATCATCCAAAAGCCGCCGCCGGCCAGATCTACAACTGCGGCGACGAGGAGCAACTTTCGCTGCGGCAGGTGGTCGAGGTGATTTGCCGCGAACTCAATCACAAACTCGAAATCGTCAGTGTCCCCGATTCCTTCGGCACAGCGGCGCGCTCGATCACGGTCGGCGGCAGTATCAATCACGCCGTCATGGATCTGTTCAAGATAAAAACGCAGCTTGGTTATCGCGATCTCATCCCGGCGGTCGAGGCGATCACCAAAACCTCGCGCTGGTATGTCACGCACCAGCCCGAGCCAGGCGGCGAGATCGAGCAGCGCTTGCAGGATCCATTCGATTACACGGCCGAGGACAAGCTGATTGATATCCTGCGCGACGCGCGTGAGCGGGCGCAGACGGTCGCGGCGCGTGAGATCACCCGGATCGCGCATCCCTACCCGCATCCGAAGGAACCTGGCCTCACACGCGACCACCGGAATCGATAAGCCGGCTGGCTCATCTTACGATGCTGGAGCCCGACAGTTAGCGTGGGCGTGTTTTAGAGTGCTTGAACGGTATATCCAGCGAACGTTTATGATGAGAACATTCAACTGTTATGGGAATCTGATGCTTAACTGAGGGACGCTATGACTTATGACACTCTCGATATTCGCCGGGACGGCGCGGTCGCGTGGCTGACTTTAAACCGCTCCCATGTACTGAATGCGCTGAGCTATCAGATGGTCGAAGACTTGAGCAATTATTTCGACATGCTACGCGCGGATAAGCAGACTCGCGTGGTGGTGATCAGAGGCGCCGGGCGGGCATTTTGCGCGGGACTCGATCTCAAGGAGAACCGGCCGCGCGAGGCGAGCGGCGGCGAGCATGGCGACGGTCTTCTGAGTTCGACCGCCGCCACGCTCGCCTTTCAACGCCGCATCAGCGGCCTCGTCGTCAAAATCCACCATCTGCCGCAGCCTTTTATTGCGGCCGTGCACGGTCCGGCGGCGGGAGGTGGATTCTCGCTGACGCTTGCGTGCGAGGTTCGGATCGCGGCCGAGTCAGCCCGCTTCAACGCGGCTTTTGTGCGCGTGGGACTGAGCGGCTGCGATATGGGGGCGAGCTATTTCTTGCCGCGCGCGGTGGGGACCTCGGTCGCTTTTGAGCTGCTCACAACGGGGCGATTTGTCGACGCCAAACGCGCGCTTGCGATAGGCCTGGTGTCGGAAGTAGTGCCAGAATCCGAGCTGGAAACCGCGGCAGGCAAGCTCGCGCGCGAGATGGCCGAACTGTCGCCGCTGGGTCTTACGATGACCAAAGAAGGCGTGTGGGCGAACCTGGATGCGGGAAGCCTCGAGGCGGCGCTCGAACTGGAAAATCGCACGCAGACCTTATGCGTGCAGGCCGGCTACCTGGCCGAGGGTGCGCGCGCTTTCAACGAAAAGCGCAAGCCGCGCTTCGACCAAGTCGGGTGATGCGATCCCGGTCAGAAGCTCGTATCGCCGCTCGCCATCCGCACGCGCGCAGCGATTTCCACAGTGGTGCGCGGCGTACGTAATCACTGGCTGCGCCGTCACATGCACTCATCAAGGAAGACGCAGATGGATTGCGAGCAAGAATTAGTTTCACGGGCAATCGGACTGCGCCGGCTGCTTGAACGCAATGCGGCGCGCACCGAAGCCGAACGCCGCGTAGTCGAGGAGAACATGCGGGCGCTGGAATCCGCGGGCCTGATGGAACTGATGCTGCCCACCCGCTTGGGCGGGCAGGGCGCCTCGATGGCGATCACGCTCAAAGTCGCAGCGGAGCTTGGCAAGGGGTGCCCGTCGACCGCCTGGGTGCAGACCCTGATGAACGTCTCGGCATGGTTTGCGACGCGCGCATCGCCCCAGGCACAGGAGGAAATCTTCGGCGGTCCGGCGCGGCCGCGGCTGTGCGGATCGCTCGCTCCAACCTGCACCTTGCGGATGGTCGAGGGCGGTGCGGTGATAAGCGGGCGTTGGGATTTCACCTCCGGCTGCTGGCATTCGAACTGGTGCATCTGTGGCATTCCAGCGCTTGAGTGCGACGCACGCCGCGAGGAATCGGGATGGGCCTTCATCCCGATGACGGAACTGACCGTCGAGGATACATGGTATGCGGCCGGGATGAAGGGCACGGGCAGTGCGACGGTGGTGGCTGACGAGGTTTTCGTCCCGCGGCATCGCCTGATGTCGCTGCGCGGCGAGCATGTCGACGAGAATTGGCGCACTCGGCCCGACCTTGAGAAATGCGATCATTGGCCGCTCAAGCCGGTACTGGTACTGGTGCTCATCGGCCCCGTGCTGGGGGCCGCCGAAGCCGTGCTTGAAGCGGTCGCGCCCGTCACTCATCAGCGTGGAATAAAATACACCGTCTACACGCATCGCTCACTTTCTCCAGTCGTGCAACGGGATTTTGCAATGGCGGCGCTCAAACTCGATTCCGCCCGCTTCCACGTTTTGCGCGCGGCGGCCGACGTTGATCATGCCGGCGCCGGCGTCGACATGGATAGTGTGACGCGCGCACGGGTACGCGGCGATTGCGGCTATGCCGCCGAATTGGCGCGCGAGGCGGTTGAGATGCTGGTCTCGATCACTGGAGGAACCGCGTTTCCAGACTCGAATCGAATCCAGCGCCATTGGCGCGATGTCGGTGTGGCGAGCCGGCAGTCAGCCTTGATCACGGCCACCGATTTGGAGATCTACGGCCGCGCTCTGCTCGGCGTTGAATCGAATATCACGGCGGTGGTTTAGGGAACCTCCGCGCAACTATGCTTCCGCAATCCTGGAAACCATTTTTTACATTAAACAAGTCGGTCGTGGATGCTGAGTCCCAGTTTTTTCTGTCATCCCGAGCGAAGCGAGCGGACGAGTCCGCGAGCTGCGTTTAGAAAATGACAAACGAACTTGTCCAAAGCTTTTCGGCGAGTCGGGCCCGGCGGTGTTTTGAAAAAGCGTGGCGCATCAATCGGCAGGCCGCGGGCGCGGCTCATTGCCAATCGTCGTCCGGCCTCGCCGCAAAAGCGTCGTTCAGCATTCGCATATGTTCCTGCGAAAGACGCCATCCCGACGCTGCGCAATTCTCGGCCACCCGTGCGGCGCTGTTCGACTTCGGAATTGCGACGACGCCTTCGTGCGACGTGCACCAGTTGAGCGCCACCTGCGCGGGCGTTTTCTGAGCTTGCGCGGCGATTTCTTTGACAATCCGCGCCCCCTCGGCGTTTGACGGATACTTCGAATGCCGCGCCAGGCGCCCGCTGTCCAGCGGCGTATAGGCGATCACGGTCAGGCCATTGTTTTGACAATATGCCAGAAGGTCCGCTTCGATTTCGCGCCGATTCAAATTATAAAGGACCTGGTTTGAGATGATCGGATGATTGCGCATCGCCGCCTGAGCTTTGCGCAAGTCAGGCAAGGTAAAGTTACTCACTCCTATATGCTTTACCATTCCGCGATCGGCGAGCGTTTCCATTGCCCGCATAGTCTCGCCGATCGAAACATAGTTGCCGGGCCAATGAATCTGGTACAGATCGATATAGTCAGTGCGGAGCCTGTGCAAGCTCGCTTCAGCCGCCTTTAGTACCTGGTCGTGACGCAGGTGGTCACCCGACACTTTGGTGGCGATGAAGACTTCGCCGCGCATTTTTTCCACCACCTTACCCACCACTTCTTCCGTTCCATAAATCTCCGCCGTGTCTATCAGGAACGCGCCGAGCTCGACGCCACGGCGCAACGGTTCAACTCCCCCGCTATAACGCCACACGCCAATCCCGATTTCAGGAATTTGCGTGCCAGTTCTTCCCAGTTCAATTGCTTTCATCGACGGCAAACCCTCGCTGCTTCGTGTATCCTTAGCCAAGCGGGTTCATTCCACGGCGACGCGTGATTTCAACGGCGATTCTTCGACACACCACCGGGACCCTTCCAATGATAATCAGTGGCGCCATATCCACTCTCGCACCCGGCGTTGCTGGCGTTTCGCGCCGGAGACGGATGATGCCCCAAACGGCTAACACATGCGCGCATGACAAGCCGGGCGCTTGGCGAAAAGGATCCTGAATAACCGCTCCGATTCGTGAAGCCCTTGGTCCGTCAGAACCACCGATCTGGCTTCGCCTCTCGGGTTCGGGATGAAGCCTTTTTCGTAAAGCCAACCCATCGCCTCCCAATCAAAGCCTTTCCAGGCTCTGGCACCATCGTGCAGGGTCAAATAAAGGAGAGCGCGGACCGCCCTGGTCAATCTTTTCGGTCTCGATTTCCATCGCCAACCGGCAATCTCCAGCAAAGTTTCCCGCATTTTGCCATATCATCGTGCAGCCTGGCCGGTGAAGCAGGTCGCGCAGCCAACCCTTACAATTGCTCGTGAGCGCTGGTGGCCAATCAGCCGGCGATTTGCACCCAGGTCGGTGCATGATCGCTGGCCTTCTCCCAGCCACGAACCTCGCGATCGACGCCGGCGCTGACCAGACGCGGCGCAAGCGAGGGACTGAGCAGCAAATGATCGATGCGCAGCCCGCGATCGCGTCCGAAGTGATTTCGAAAATAATCCCAGAAGGTGTAGATGCGCTCCTCAGGATGCATCCTGCGCAGCGCGTCGATCCAGCCGTGCGCCAATAGTCGGGCGAAGGCATCGCGTGACTCGGGTCGGAACAGAGCGTCATCAACCCATCGCTCCGGCGCGAAGACGTCGAGCTCGGTGGGAATGACGTTGTAGTCGCCTGCCAGAACGACTGGCGAATCCAAAGCAAGCAGCGTCTCGGCGTGTTTCTCGAGCCGATTGAGCCATCGAAGCTTGTAATCGAACTTGGGGCCGGGC